>RFJM01000319.1 GCA_003694905.1 Caldilineae bacterium | reverse complement strand
GTACTTGAGGGTGATGCGGGTGGGCTCGGCATAGAGCACCAGCGCCTGGTAGCCATCGCCGATGTCGTATCCGGAAGCCGGCAGGTGCAGGATCTCCAGCGGCGTGCTGGCGAACTCGGCGAAGGTCACCTCCGGCTGGGCGATGAGATCACCTCGACAGTTGCATCCCCAGTCCCAGTCGTAGACCTGGAAGACCCCCGTGATAGGTGGTTGCCGCGATGGCGCGAACAGACCGTCTAGCCTGGGCGATCTGCCATCCGTCGGGCCGTCGATCCAGACGTAGCCCAGGCCGGCAGCCACCGGCTCGTATGAACGCAGGGCCAGGTTGAGGTCGGCGTGTTGGGCCGCGGGCCGATCCGTCGCCGGCGGCAGAACACTGAGATCCGCGAAGGAGGCGCCAGGGATCTGCTCACAGCGCTCGCGGGTTTTCTGCGCCGCGCGGCTCTGATAAGGCAGAAAGTGAAGGCGTGTCTTGGGTGGTCGCTGGAGGGGCTTGAGCTGCCGCCAGGGTGGTTCCGGGTCATCCCCTTGGGCGCGGACGCCAAGGGCGGGTAGCAGCAGCAAGACGGCAAGAAGCCACACCCCCGCTCGCCAGAAGAGGCGTATACGGTGGGGACGAAGAGGACTGGTGGGGTCGTTCATAGTGGAGGGGCGAGGAATTCGGCATGGCCAGGGGAGGTGAAGCCTCGCACTGGCTATAACGCTCGTAGCGGCCGAATCGATACGCCCTCGGCCTCAAACCACGTTCTTCTCAGGTGCAAGCCGGTGCTCAAGGAAGCGGTCGTAGCGAAGTTCGCCGATGTCCACCGTGTGCGCGCCGCCGTCCAGAATGTCTTCCGCGATCAGGAGGCCGCACACCGGGCCTTGCATGAAGCCGTGGCCGCTGAAACCCGTGCAGGCGTAGAGGCCCTCCACGGGCAAGGGGCCGATGATGGGCTGGTGATCGGGTGTGACCTCGTACAGACCGGCCCACTCCGTGAGCAGTTCGGCCTGCTCGAGCAAGGGCATGCGCGCCATGGCATGTTCCAAATGCACCATAGTCCAGGCATGATCCACGTCAAGCTTCTCGCCGGGTGTCTCGTTGTGATTGGACATGCCCGTGAGGATGCCGCCCGATTCGTAGTGGAAGTACAGGCTCTGCGCGAAATCGATGAGGAAGGGCATATCGCGCGGCATGCCCAGCGGCCTGGTGACCACGATCTGACGGCGTAAGGGCTGCACGGGCAGGTCGATACCGGCAGTGGCGGCGATGGGCGCTGACCAGGGACCGGCGGCAAGCACTACGACGGGAGCGGATATGCGCCCGCGCGGGGTCTCCACCCCAACCACCTTCTCTCCCCGGCACAGGATGGCGGTGACAGGCGTATCGGTATACAGGCCGACACCCAGTCGCCGGGCCTGTTTGACAAAACCCTGTACTACCGAGTGTGGGTCGGCCAGGCCATCGCGATGGTAGTTGGTGCCGGCGATGATGGCAGGCTCGGCGTCGAGGTCCAGCCAGGGCGCACGGCGGGCGATCTCGTCGCGGTCCAGCCACTCCGTTTCGATGCCCAGACGGTGCTGGAGCTCCACATTGCGCCGAAAGGTAACTACATCTTGTTCAGAGCTGAGCAGGAAGAGATAGCCGCAGAAATTGAGGTCGATCTCCTGCTCCATCTCCTCGGGAAAGCGCTCCAGCATCTGAATGCTGATGGTAGAGAGGCGGATGTTGACCTCGGTGGAGAACTGGTGGCGGATGCCTCCTGCGCAGGCACCGGTCGCGCCCTGACCGAAGAATTGTTCCTTTTCCAGCAGGACAATGCGGCCGGCTGCGCGGCGGGCAAGGTGATAGGCGATGCTGGTGCCCATGACACCGCCGCCGATGATTACAACGTCACAGGTGGAGGGAAGGCTGTCAGACATGGTCGGAACTGAACGGAAACTGTGGGAGCCGCTATAGCTCTACGAGTACACCGAGATCACGTGTCTCGGCGATTTGCAGCGCCTGCGCCGCCGCGGCCACATCCTGCGCGGCCAGGCCCACGCTCTTGAACAGGGTGATCTCCTGGTCGGACTGCCGTCCCGGCGCCCGGCCTGCCAGTAGATCCCCTAGCGTGGTACTGAAGTGTTCCCGGTCGATGAGACCGGCCCCGAGGGGCTTGAGCAGATCGCCGGCCTCTTCCAGCGCGGCCTCCACGTCGTCCACGATGACGCGCGCTCGGGCCACCGTTTCGGGTGGGGCTTCCTGCATCTGCGGGGTGAATGCGCCCACCAGGTTGATATGCGCGCCGTCGGGTACGTCCGCGTCAGCGAAGAGGGGCTCGGTCGCGGGCGTGGCACAGGAGATGATGTCGGCATCACGGATGGCCGTGGCCGGGTCGCGCATGCTGATGGCGTCGATCCCCTCTTCTCGCAGGCGTCGGGCCAGGGCCTGACAGCTACGGCCCGAGCGGCTGAGGATGCGCACCTGCCGGATTGGCCGCACGGCCAGCACCGCCTGCACCTGGTCGTAAGCCTGCCCACCGGCGCCGAAGAGGGCCAGCACCCGGCAGTCGGGCCGGGCCAGGAGATCGGTGGCCAGCCCCGCGGCCGCGCCCGTGCGGATGGCAGTCAGCGTGCCACCATCGAGGATCGCTCGCGGCACACCTGTCTCCGAATCCAGCACCAGGACGACGCCGTTGATGACCGGCAGCCCGCGTTCCGCATTGCCCGCATAGACCGAGACGACCTTCTGAGCCAGGCTATTGCTCCCTGCCAGATAGCCCGGCATGAAGAGGGTGACCCCCCGCCCGGTGGACAGCGAGGTGCGCAGCGGCACGCGCGCCGTCCCTGCCGCCATCTCGGCAAAAGCCACGCGCATGGCCGCGATGGCCTCGGACATGGGCAGGGCCTGGCGGACATCGGCGGCGGATAGCAGACGAATCAGCATGCTCTTCTCTCCTCGCAGCCGGGATCACGCGCTAGCGCGTCCCGGTACCTTTTACTACAGCCCGTCCAGTTGTGCAAGGACCTCGCGGTTCGGTGGGATCTCCCACTGCTGGCTGCCCAGATAGGCATAGCGCACGACCCCCTCCCTATCGATGATGAACAGACCGGGACGCTGGCCCAGGGAGAGTACCCGGCTCTGCACATCGTAGAGATCGTATACGGCATGAGTCTCATCTACCAGGCCGGGAAAAGGCAGTTGATGACGCCGGAAATAGTCTTGCGCATTGCCCAGCGTGTCCGGGGCAATGACCACCACCTCCGCGTTGCGCTGCCGAAACTGTTCGTAGTCCTGGCGCAACTGCGCCAGATGCCGGCGGCAAAACGGTCAGAAGAAACCGCGCAAGAAGACCAGTACCACGTGACTCTTGCCGTGGTAGTCGGCGAGACTGACCTCCTCGCCTGTGACCGAGGGGAGGGTGAAATCGGGTGCCTGGGAGCCTATGGACACAAATCGAGATGTAGTCGGCATGAGCGGTTCCCGTCTGAGAGAGTTCGATGACCGGTGGCTGTCACTCCCACCGCAGCACGGCCCCCTGCGATCCCGAGGTGACCATGCTGGCATACTTGCTGAGATAGCGGGGCAGGTTCTCGCGCACCAGGGGTTTCCAGGAGGCCCTGCGCCGTGCCAGCTCCTCATCATCCACATGGAGGGTCAGCCTGCGGTTGGGGATATCGACGGTAATCATATCGCCGGGTTCGATGAGGGCGATGGGTCCGCCGGCGGCAGCCTCCGGGCTGACATGCCCGACACAGGCACCGCGGGTGCCGCCGCTGAAGCGGCCATCGGTAATAAGCGCCACGCTGTTGCCCAAGCCCTGGCCCATGATGAAGCTGGTCGGTGACAACATTTCCTGCATGCCGGGGCCCCCTTTGGGTCCCTCATAGCGGATTACAACCACATCCCCCGGCTGTACCTCGCCGGCCAGAATGCCCTCCACGGCTTCGTCCTGGCTCTCGTAGATGCGGGCCGGGCCGGTGTGCGTCATCATCTCCGGGGTGACTCCGGCCGTCTTCACCACCGCGCCCTCCGGCGCCAGATTCCCAAACAGGATGGCCAGACCGCCATCCTCGCTGTAGGCGTTGTCCAGCCGGCGGATGCAGTCCGGGTCTTTGGTCGGCGAGTCGGCGATGTTCTCGCCGAGGGTACGGCCGGTTACGGTAAGCCGGTCGAGGTGGAGCAGGCCGGGGCGCTGGCTGAGTTCGTAGAGGATGGCGCTGATGCCGCCGGCGCGGTTTACGTCCTCCACGTGGTAGTGGCTGGAAGGAGAGACCTTGCAGATGTTGGGCGTGCGGCGGCTGATCTCGTCGATACGGGCGATGGGGTAGTCGATGCCCGCCTCCTGGGCGATGGCCAGGGTGTGGAGTACCGTGTTGGTGCTCCCGCCCATGGCCACATCCAGCGTGATGGCATTGTCCAGACTCTCTGCCGTGATGATGTCGCGGGGCCTGATGTCGTGCTCCAGCAAGTACATGATCTGCTTCCCCGCCTCCCGAGCCAGGGCCTCGCGCTCGGGGCTCAGGGCCATGTAGGTGCCGTTGCCGGGCAGAGCAATGCCCAGCGCCTCGCACAGGCAGTTCATGCTGTTGGCGGTGAACATGCCCGAGCAGGAGCCACAGGTCGGGCAGGCGACGCGCTCGATCTCCAGCAGCCGCTCTTCGCTCATGGTCCCCGCGGAGACGGCGCCCACCGCCTCGAACACCGAGATCAGGTCTACAGTCTTGCCGTCGGGGGTCTTGCCGGCGTACATGGGACCACCGGATACGAAGATGGTGGGGATGTTGCACCGCAGAGCGCCCATCAACATGCCCGGCACGATCTTGTCGCAGTTGGGGATACAGACGAGTGCGTCGAACTGGTGCGCGTTGACCATGGTCTCCACGGCATCGGCGATGATCTCGCGACTCGGCAAGCTATAGCGCATGCCCACATGGCCCATGGCTATGCCGTCGTCCACACCGATGGTGTTAAAAAGAAAGGGAACACCCCCGGCCGCGCGCACCGCCTCCTTCACCACCTCGCCGAACTTGTCGAGGTGCACGTGACCGGGAATGATGTCCACATAACTGTTGGCGATGGCGATAAAAGGTTTGCCGAAATCCTCATCCCTGACGCCGGTGGCGCGCAGCAGGCTGCGATGGGGCGCTTTGTCGATACCTTTCTTGATGATGTCCGAACGCATAGGGCGCTTGCCGTTGGTTGGTTTTGACATTTGGGAACCTCGCTGGATGATGGACGGTGTGTGGTCGTGTATGACGTATATCGCCGGGTTCGGTCGGAACCGGCAGCTTCATGACGAGAGATCGTAAAGAAGCAGAGGGATCTGCATTTCCTGAGCGGAGAGGCCGCCGTGATGACCGCGATGCTTCTGCTCGAAGCGATCCTTTTCGTACCACCAGACGGCCTCCCGGTCGTGCGGCAAGATGACGACATTGCCCCGACGGGCAGTAAAGGCGGGTGAAACCGGCTGTGGGCCAAAGAGGCCGGCCGCCTCCAGCTCCTGCTCGGGATAGACATCGGCACGGCCGTCGAGTGCCGCGCGCAGGATGGCCACCGCCTCCTCGACAGCTCCGTCTAGCACATACAGGAACATGTCCCGCGGCGATCCTCCCGGCGCCAGGATCTTGCCACGTCGGTTGCGGCGCAGCAGGGGGAGCAACCGCTCGAACTCGGGCAGTTGGTTGAGATAGATGGTTTTTTCGGGATAGACCTGCATCTGCCCGTGGTCGGCCGTCAAGAGCAAAAAGGTGTTCTCAAGCCGGCCCGCCGCCTGCCGCCAGAACACCCGCTCCAGTGTTGTGAAGATGGCGTCCATCTCGGCCCAGGCCTGGGGGGCCTCAGGGCCGTAGCGGTGCAGGGTAGCGTCGAGCGTATCCAGATAGACGAACAGGGCCGTACCGGCAGGAGCCTTCTCGGCGCGCATGCGTACATTCACCAGCACTTCGGCCCAGGTTTTGAAGCCCGAAGTCCTGGCCCCGCGCGTCATCAACGTCGAGTAAGTGGAAGCGCGGTAGTCGTTGTGCTGGAACACATAGGTGCGGATGCCGTCTGCTGCCAGGGTCTGGAAAAAGGTGCTTGGGGGATAGAGGCCGGCGGGATCGATACCGGTGGCCCGCAGCGTTTCCGGCTGTGAATCACCCGAGAAGCTGAACTGCAGGGGGATGATCATATCATCCAGGCCGGGCTCGTAGAACTGCCACTCGAAGAGGCCATGTTGGCCCACGACCTGGTTGGTGAACAGGGTCGTCACATGGGCGGTGGTGGTCGAGGGGAACTGGGAAGTCAGCCTGGCTACCTGACCCTCACGCGTGATGCGGCGCAGAAAGGGATAGCGGTGCGCGATCTTCTCGAAGAAGCACCAGCCAAAGGCATCGATGAGGATGACGATGACCCTGTCATAGCGACGGTCTTCGTAGCCGAGCTGCTCGGCCGATAGTACCGGCGCCCCCTTGCCCGTGAGCAGATGGTGCACCAGGTCGGGGATGTGGGCAAAGCAACCGTGCTCGTAGTCGGGCAGGACCGCACCGTTGGGGACGAAGGGCATGGGCTCAATCCTTGGCCAGGTCCAGGACCTGGGCGTGCGTGGCTTCGATCAGGGCTGGAGGAGCGATGGCGAAGACGGCATTGGGAGTCCCTGCAGCCGCCCACACCACATCGTACCGCATCAGGTCTTGATCGCAAAGCACGGTGAGGGGCCGGGGATAGCCGAAAGGAGCCACGCCGCCGATGGCAAAGCCTGTGGCAGCCCTGGCGCTATCGGCATCGGCCCTTCGTACCCGCTTGCGGCTCACGCCTGCCCACGCGGCCAGCTTCCTCTCGTCCAGGCGATTGCTCCCCGACACCAGACAGATCACAGGGTCGCCATCCACCAGGAAGACCAGCGACTTGACGATCTGCCCGACCTGGCAGCCGACGGCAGCGGCGGCGTCGGCCGCGGTGCGGGTGCTCTGGTCGAATTCCATGACCCTGATGTCGAGGCCCAGGGCGCGGCCTGCCTCCTGCACGCGCAGGGCTGTGGGATGGGTGGCGGGTCTCATAGCAGGGTCCTGGCTGCCTGGGGGTAAGGGATGAGCGGTTGAGAAAGCCTCGCCAGGTTGGGCTCTATTGCGCGTCCTCACCCTGCCCATCGGTCAGCAGGGCATATTCCAGGCCGTCGGCCAGCGCCTGCCAGCTCGCTTCGATGATGTTGGGGCTGGCGCCTACGGTCGTCCAGTTGCGTGTGCCGTCGGTGAAGTCGATGAGTACGCGTGTGGTGGCAGCGGTGGCCATGTGCGTGTCGAGAATACGCACTTTGTAGTCGGCCAGATGTACCCGTTTGAGCCGGGGATAGAATCTTTCCAGGGCTTTGCGCAGGGCCAGGTTCAAAGCATTCACCGGGCCGTTACCTTCGGCCACCTCGTGGAAAATCTGATCGCCGATCTGCACCTTGACCGTGGCTTCCGAGAAGATACCGCGGCCGCGGCGGTGCTCCACGTTGGTCGTGAAGTCGATAAGCTCAAAGGGGGCTTCGTAGTCATCCTGGGTGCGCCGCAGCAGCAGTTCGACCGAGGCATCGGCTGCTTCGAAGGCATAGCCCCGGTTCTCCATCTCCTTGATCTGCCGCAGGACCTCGATCTCTTGCTCGCGGGTGACCCCATCCAACCCGAACTGCTCCCTCTTGAGGTGGATATTGTCCTTGCCCGAAAGGTCCGACACAACGACCCGCATGCGGTTACCCACCAGAGCGGGATCGATGTGCTGGTAGCTGTCCACATTCTTGACCACGGCGTTGACGTGCACGCCTCCCTTGTGCGCAAAGGCGCTGCGGCCCACGTAGGCAGCATGATCGTTGGGCGCGAGGTTGGCCAGCTCGCTCACGAAGTTGGCGATCTCGGTCAGCTTGCGCAACTGGTCCGGCCGCACGCTCTGCACACCCATCTTGAGATTGAGATTGGCGATAATGCTGATCAGGTTGCTGTTACCACAGCGTTCGCCGTAGCCGTTGATGGTACCTTGCACATGCACGACCCCGGCGCGTACTGCGGCCAGGGCGTTGGCCACACCGACCTCTCCATCATTGTGGGTATGGATCCCCAACGGAGTCTGAATCCCTGCCTCTTGAACCTCCTTCACGATGCGTTCGATGTCCCAGGGCATAGAGCCGCCGTTGGTATCACAGAGAACGATACAGTCGGCGCCCGCTTTTTCTGCGGCCTTCAGCGTGCGCAGGGCATAGTCCGGGTCGGCGCGATAGCCGTCGAAAAAGTGTTCGGCATCGTAAATGACCTCTTTCCCCGCTTCCTTGAGATAAGAAACGGTGTCGTAGATCATGGCCACGTTCTCGTCCGGGGTCGTGCGCAACACATCCCGCACGTGGAGATCCCAGGTTTTGCCGAAGATGGTTACGACCTCGGTCCCGGTCTCCAGCAGCATCTGCACCTGCGGGTCCTGGTCCACCGGGACGTTGGCCTTACGGGTCGAACCGAAGGCAGCAACGCGCGCATTTTCCAGGTTGAGTTCGGTCTTGGCGCGCTGGAAGAACTCCATGTCCTTAGGATTGGAGCCGGGCCAGCCGCCCTCAATGTAGTGGACTCCGAGTTCGTCCAGTTTGCGGGCGATGCGGATCTTGTCACCTGATGAGAAGTTTACGCCTTCGCCTTGGGTACCGTCACGGAGTGTGCAATCGTAAAGGTGGATCATCTTGCATTTTCCTTGTCTAGATGGGATGAGGGAGGCTTGTAGGCAGTGGAGATGGGGACAAAAGGGCCGGGCCTCGCGCCCGGCCTTGTCAGTCCGTGTGTAGAAAGTCGCATACGACCGAAACCATGGCCTCGGTACCTACCACCTCGACCGTCTGATCGGCCGCGGCCACAGCAGCAAGATCGGGGGTGCGATAACCGGCTGCCAGCGCTCGCGCCACCGCGTCTTCGATAGCCTGGGCAGCGGCTTCCTGGGCGAACGAGTGGCGCAGCATCATCGCGGCCGAAAGGATGGTGGCCAACGGATTGGCGATGCCCTGACCGGCGATATCGGGTGCAGAGCCGTGGATGGGTTCGTAGAGACCTCGTGTGCCCTCGCCCAGACTGGCCGAAGGGAGCATGCCCATCGAGCCGGCCAGCATGGCCGCCTCGTCGGTGAGGATATCGCCGAAGAGGTTGCCGCTGACGATGACGTCGAAATCGGCAGGGCGCCGGATCAGATGCATGGCCATGGCGTCGACCAGTTGATGCTCCAGGGTGACGTCGGGGAACTCGTTGGCCATCACCTCGGTGGTGACCCGGCGCCAGAGGCGCGAGACACCGAGCACATTGGCCTTGTCCACCGAGGTCAGGTGCTTGCGGCGCCGGCGCGCGGCCCGAGCTGCCACCCGCACGACCCGTTCGATCTCCGGCCGCGTGTAGAGCATCGTATCATAGCTGCGGTCGGGGCCTTCCTCCCGCGGCCCGAAGTAGATACCCCCCGTCAGCTCGCGCACGACCAGCAGGTCCACTCCCTCCAACACCTCGGGCTTGAGGCTGGAGGCATTGCGTAACTGCGGGAAGATCCGCACCGGCCGCAGATTTGCGTACAGCCCAAGCTCTTTACGTAAGGCCAGCAACCCCTGTTCGGGTCTCACCGGCGCGTTAGGGTCACTCCATTTCGGGCCGCCTACGGCACCCAACAAGACCGCGTCTGCCTGCTTGCAGGCTGCCAGGGTTTCCTCGGGCAGAGGCCGGCCGCTGGCGTCGATGGCACATCCGCCCATCAGGTGGGTCTCGAACCGGAACGCCAGCTCAAAAGCGGGCGCGAGTTCCTCCAACACACGGCGGGTCCCGGCCACGACTTCGGGACCGATGCCGTCGCCGGGCAAGAGAACGATGTGGTAGGTCGATGTCATCGTCGAAGATTCCTTTCCAGGAGCGAGCAGCCGGCGAGGGCGCGGCTAGCGGCGTTCGTCGAAATAGTGCTGCATGACATGCCTGGGGATGCCCCAAAACGCGACGTGCAGGTCATCCCCATCGCGGATGGGTTCGGCCGGCCGCACGTACTCGTTCCGCTGCGGTTTACGCGAGATAGAACTTCTCTCGCTTGGGGTTGGGGTGTAGGCTTCGTCTACCTGGTGGTGCGAATGAGACATGGTTCGACTCCTTGGCTTCAGGACGGGGTGAGAATGCCGTCTCGGGCCCGCTCGTAGGCCGTGATCGCTTCCTCCTGGGCCAGGAGGTAGCCCAGATCATCGAGCCCCTGCAGCAGGCATTGCTTGCGATAGGGATCGATCTCGAAGGACGCGGTCTGCCCGTCGGGCAGCCGCACGATCTGCTCCTGCAGGTCGATATGGATTTGCACATCCGGCTGCTCTTCCACCAGATCCAGCAGCATGTTAACGGTAGCTTCCGGTAGGGTGATGGGAAGCAAGCCGTTCTTGAGGGCGTTGTTGTAGAAGATGTCGGCAAAGCCCGGTGAGATAACGGCGCGGAATCCATATTCGGTGAGGGCCCAGACGGCATGCTCGCGGCTGGAACCGCTGCCGAAGT
>RFJM01000318.1 GCA_003694905.1 Caldilineae bacterium | reverse complement strand
TCGAATCCGACTCTGCCCTCTTCCGCTTCGGTGACACCATCGAGCTCCTGGCGTATAGGCCGGCCTCCCCCGAGCTCGCTCCGGGTGAAACCCTCGCCGTAGATCTGACATGGCGGGCTGTGCAGCAACCCGACCGCGACTATCAGCGCTTCCTTCAGCTCCTGGACGCCCGTGGTCAGCGCGTGGCGGGATTCGACTCGGCGCCGCGCGACGGTTGGTGGCCGACCCGTCTCTGGGAACCCGGCGAGCACGTGCCCGAGCGCGTTGTGATCTCACTGCCCGAAGATCTTGCTCCGGGCCGCTATCGGCTGATCGTGGGATTCTATCGCCTCGACACCCTCGAGCGTCTACCTGTCGCAGGCCCTGCGGCTCGCGTGCGGGACCGGGCCGCGGACCTGGGAGAAATCCGGGTACGCTGAGACGAGCAGCAGGTTTTGCCGGAGCGCAGGCGTACACCCATGATGATGTTCCGTGCACTCAGCCCCATCCCGCATCTTGCTCAGGCCCGACGGCTCGAGTAAGATAGGCCAATCATGTCCGAAGTCTTGCTGCACGAACTCAGCCGGGAGCTTCGACGCCTCCTCGAGGAAGAGCGGGATTTCGAAGCCGGCTTTGCCCTAGGGCGTCATATCCTCCGACACTATCCCCGCCATCTACGGACATACCGGCAGATGGGCCTGGCCTGTGTACAGGCCGGGCTCTACGCCGATGCCGTGGATGTGTTGCATCGGGCGCTCAGTGCAGACCCAGAAGACGCCGACATGTGGTCGGCTCTGGGGCGGGCGGCCGAGCTGCTGGGGATGAACAAGGAGGCCGAGAGAGCCAGACGCTGCGCCGAGGACCTGCGGGGCCGCGGGACCACGGCGGCCGCGCGTGCCCGCGCCGCGGCTCTCGCTGCACACTGGGAGGAAAGTGCCAGGCGTTTTCGGCAGGCCATGCATCGCCAGCCCGAGCGCATGGACATCGCGCTCGGCTTGGCCACAGCCTATCTGCATCTGCGCGAGCCTGCCATCTGCCGCGGTCTGGCCGAAAGCGTTCTCGCGCAATTGCCCTACAGCCTCAAGGCCAACTGGCTCGTGGTACGCTGTGCTGCTATCCTGGGAGATGAGGAGAGGGACAGGCAACACCATCTGGCCATTGCCCGCTCTCTCGATCCCGACGATCAGTACGCCTGGCAATGGTTTGCTGCCGAAGATCGGACCCCGCCTGCTCCCAGTGCCCGCATTCCATCCTGGGATGGAGGGGAACGCTGGCCGCTACGGCCACAGCCATAGAGATCAAGACCATACTCAAATCCCAAATCCAAAGGAGACATCATCACCCTCATGGAACGCACTTTCGTTATGCTCAAACCCGATGCCGTTCAGCGCGGACTGATCGGCGAGATCATCGCCCGCTTCGAAAAGCGCGGTCTCAAGATCATCGCCATGAAATTCATGAAGGTCTCGCGAGATCTGGCCGAAAAACACTACGCCGTCCACAAAGGTCGCCCCTTCTACGACGGCTTGATCCAGTACATCACTTCCGGGCCGGTGGTGGCCATGGTCTTGCAGGGACCCAACGCTATCCAGGTCGCCCGCAATACCATGGGCGCGACCAACCCGGTGGATGCGGCGGCAGGCACCATCCGGGCCGACTTTGGTCTGGAGATCGGACGCAACCTGGTACATGGTTCGGACGGGCCGGAGACCGCGGCCTTCGAGATCGGCCTCTGGTTCGGCGATGAGCTGGAGGACTGGGACCGCGACGTGGATCGCTGGATCCTGGAATAGAGACGGATTCACACCCCTGGGATGGCGGTTGCCTGAGCAGCCGCCATCTGCTTTTGAAAGGGCCTTCGCCTACCTGTGCCATGACCCTGCCCAGGCTCGTCGCCTTGACCGGCGCGGGCGTCTCCGCCGCCAGTGGCGTTCCCACCTTTCGCTCTGCCGAAGGAGGGCTTTGGCGTCGCCATCGCCCTGAAGAGCTGGCGACACCCTCCGCGTTTGCCCGCGACCCTGCTCTGGTCTGGGAGTTCTACGACTGGCGCCGGCAGTTGATCGCAGGATGCCGGCCCAATCCCGCCCACCTCACGCTGGCCGAGATGGACGCCCTCCTCCCACATTTCACCCTGATCACCCAGAACGTGGACGGCCTGCATCACCAGGCGGGTAGCCGGCGGGTCCTCTGTTTGCACGGGGACATCTGGTGGCTCAAGTGCAGCCGTTGCCACTACCGCGAGGAGAACCACACAGTTCCCCTGCGTCCTCTGCCGCCACTCTGCCCCTGCTGTGAGGCGTATCTGCGTCCTGACGTTGTCTGGTTTGGCGAGGCACTGAGTCCCTCGGTACTGAGCCGCGCTACCGAAGCGTGTGCCGAGGCCGACATCCTGCTGGTTATCGGGACATCGGCCCTGGTCTATCCGGCTGCACAACTCCCTTTCTACACCCTACAGCACCGCGGCCGGGTGTACGAATTCAATACCGAGCCTACGCCCCTGTCGGGTCATGTCACCGAGTCCATCCTGGGGCCATGCGAGGAAACGCTGCCGGCCTGGTGGTGCGATTTCCAGAACGAGTACGGACTGGCGTAAGGGCATCGGGGTGATTCGGGTGTGTTTCGAGATGGGGCAGCATGGGCGTATCCGTGATGCGCCTGTGTGCCGGACGCCCGAGAACCGCATCGCAAAGCAAAGAACTCCTCCGCGCTGGAGGGGCCGAGGGTGAGCATGGCAGGCAGGAAACGGTCCCGAAGACGAAACGCTTTCGGAAGTTCTTCCGGCGGGGAAAACGGGGATGCAGGACGCGAGGGGCTGTTACCCCCAACAGAAAATGGGAGAAAGATCGCAATTCCTGCGCTAAGAATGTGCTATGATGGAGTGCGTTTGAACCTGTGCACCACCGCCGGAGCACATCGCTCCCACACACATTGATGGAGGTTGTCATGAGGAATAGATGGTTCTCCTCGGCCTTGGGGCTGCTCGTCCTTGCCCTGACCGTTTGGTTGGGGGGACGGGCCGACAGTCTGGCAACAACGGCAGTTGCCGGCAACCCCCTGCAGCAGCAGGGCCGCATTGCCTACCTCTTTGCGGAAGACGAACTGGCAGCCACGAACTTCGGCGAACTCCTTCAATCAGAGGGCTGGGACGTCGACGTGTTTGCCCTGACCCAGCTCAAGGGTGTGGATCTTTCGCGCTATGATGTCATCATCCTGGGCGCGGACACCGGCAATCGTGCCGACTGGGGAAACCCCGAGGCTCAGGCTGCAGTTATGAACGCCCGGCGTCCGGTCCTGGGCATCGAACAAGGCGGCTATAGCTTCTTCGGTAAACTCAAGCTGAACATGGGCTATCCCAACGGCGCCACTGGAGGGACGAACACCAGCTTCTTCCCTGTTGATCCGAAGCACCAGATCTGGCATACGCCCTACGACATCCCACCCGGCAGCGACGGTTCTGTGCTCGTTTACGAGAAGCCCCAGACTCTCGTGGCCATTCACGATAGTCGCACCGATACCAGCAACCTTCTGCTGGCGAAAAACGGAGGCCACAGCGAGTTCAACCTCCTCCTGGGCGAGGCACGGTGCTATCTCCAGTGGGGGCTCCACGGCGATCCTTCGGCCATGACGTCGGAGGGGCGCAGACTCTTTGTCAATACGGTTACGTTCCTTCGCGAGTGGGGGGACTGCCGCGGTACGCAGGCAACCGCCACGCCCACCCCTACGCCCACGCAGTCGCCGGCCTGCATCGGTACCCACACCGTCTTTGCCACGCAGGACACTTTCACCGACTCCGGGCAACCCATGGCCGTCCATGGGAGCGAGACCATCCTTGCTCTTGGTCGCAACCCAAATGCGTTCAGACGGGTATTGCTCTACTTCCCGGTCGAGGAATTCATCCCACCGGGCACGCCCATCTACAGCGCCCGGCTGGAGATGAACGCGGCCGATACCGCGGGCGATAACCCTCCCTGGAACATCAGCCTTTTCAACCTGCGCGAGCTTTTCTCGGAGACGAGCACCAACTGGACCAATCAGCCGGAACCCTTTGTCTTCTACGGCACCACGGCACAGAGTGCAACAACCGGTATTCACAGCTGGGATGCTACTGCCATGGTCAAGGACTGGCTAGGCGGCAGGTATGAGAACAAAGGGGTTGTCTTGACCACCGCGGATCGACCATCCAACTTCGCGCTGTACTACACCAGTCGCGAGGGCAAAAATCCCCCGCGGCTCATCATCGACTGCGGCCGCCAGCCACCCACCCCTACGCCTACCCTGACACCCACCGCCACCCAGGTCCCCACCAACACGCCCACACCCGGTGCCACACCCACGCCGACCCCACCGGTCTTCACGGCACCCTATTTGCCTGTGTATGTCGAGCCCTATTTTCTCTACCCGATCTCCGATCTCTCCATCCACGGCATCGAGATCACCCAGGGAATCCAGTGCTTCAACACGGCCAGGGGGCTGGCCAGCTGTCCCGACAACTCGCTACCCGTGGTGACGAAGAAGAGCACTACCGCCCGCATCTACCTTAAGGTCAGCGGCCTTTTCTCTGCCATGAACAATGTCCCCGTGCGCCTGTACATCCGGGCCAACGGCGTCTGGTACCAGGCCAACGCGACCGGCAAAGCCACCACATCCGTTGACCAGACCAAGAAAGACAGCGCCGATGTCTATTTCGTGGTCAATTTCAGCAACGATGTGCCCGTGGACTTCTATGCCGTGGTAGACCCCAACGACACCATCAGCGAGACCAACGAGGGCAACAACCGCTATCCCGCCAGCGGGTACATCACGCTGAACTTCCGCAAGCGCGACAATCTCAAGATCGTGGGGCAGCGCATCCGCTACCATCCCGGCGGCTACACGGGCGACCAGTGGCCCGGTGGCTGGGCCGTGAACGGCGGCGCGGCCGACTGGTTCGAGCAACTGCTGCCTATCAGCAACAACGGCATCAACTACTCTCTGAAAAGTGGTTACCTTAACTGGACCACCAGCCTGGGAAGTTCGGACGGCCAGCACGCCCTGATCGCGACCCTCAACGCCCTCTGGATCCTGGACAACGCAATGACCTGGCTGCTGACGGGTTCTTTCACCGGTGCCAACCACGTGTACGGCTGGGCCCCCAACGACGGCTACTCCGGCGGTCACGCCGACATGCCCGTCTATCCCCATGCCGGTGGTCTCGGCGTGGTCGGTATCGGTACGGACCGCCCCGGGACCAGCACCGACGACCCGGGGGGTGGCGCCCTGATCTTCGGGCACGAACTGGTACATGACTACAACGTCTACCACACCGATACCGCCGACTCCTGTGGTTCCAACGACAATAACTCCGACTTCCCCTACGCCAGTTCCAGCATCCAGGAAGTGGGCTTCAACACCCGCACGGGCAAGATCTACGACCCGGCCGACACCCACGACCTGATGTCCTACTGCCCGGCAAGCGGCACCAAAGAGGGGTGGATCTCACCCTTCACCTGGAACAAGATGTTCAACAAATTCGTCCCGTCACAGATCGTGCGCGCCACCGACCTCGAGACGTTGCAGCCCAACACCTTCTACGCCACCGACAGCGAACAATCGCTGGTTGTGAACGCCACCATCTTCAACCCCGATGTCTCCAGGGAAGGCGGCGTGTTGGGCTCTCTCTACCTCATCGACACGGGCATGGCCGTGTTGCCGGAGCCGGGAGATTATGCCATCCAGTTGCGCAAGGGAAGCGAGATCCTGACCGAGCGCACCTTCGTGGTGAACTTCGAGAGCGAGTATGACGCGCACGGGGGCACGCATCCCGAGGGGCAATCCGAGCCTCCCTTCCCGCCCGATCCTACTGCACAGATCGACGTGTCCTTCATCATGCCCTGGGAGCCGGGAGCCGACACGGTCGCCCTGGTGCACAAGGGCCAGGTGCTGGACACGCGACCCGTCAGCGCCACCGCTCCTTTCGTGCGCATTCTGGAGCCGGCCGGCGCCACAACCTGGCCTGCCGGGAGCATCCAGTCTCTGAAATGGGAGGCGACCGATATCGACGGCGATCCCCTCAGCTACTCGGTGCTCTTCAGCAACGATGGCGGGGCCAGCTGGACGCTGGTGGCGTCCGAGCTGTCTGAGCCGAGCTACGACGCCGTCGTCGATACGCTGGCAGGCGGAAGCCAGGGCATGTTCCGGGTTGTGGCAAACGATGGCGTAAACATCGGCTGGGACGATACCGACGGCCCCATCACCATCCCCAACAAGAAGCCGCAAGTGCTCATCACTCACCCCGCTACCGACTACCAGACCACGCCCGGTGCGCTGGTCGTGCTGGAGGGCACGGCTACCGACCTGGAGGACGGCGGCCTGCCGGATGAAGCCATGCTCTGGACCAGCAATCTGCAGGGAAATCTGGGCATCGGCCCCTCTGTCTCGCTGAACACCCTCAGCATGGGCACCCACACCATCACGCTTACGGCAAGGGATAGCGCCGGTCAGGAATCCCAGGCCTCGGTGCGAGTGGTGGTCGCGCACGAGACCTATCTGCCAAGCATGCTCCACTAGTCCCAACAACCCTCAAAGAGACGGGCAGGGAGATGACCCTGCCCGTTTTGTTTTACAGCATGTTGGGAGCGAGGCTGCCGGGCCGACGGCGACCAATCCCCCGTGATTTCCCCCTGCCGCGACTGCTGCCGTACAATGCTGCCATGCCCGCCTACCCGCATCCTCCCCGGCCCGATGCCCCGCCTACCGCGCGCGTTCGCCTGCGACGGCTGGCGGGCCGCGGTCTGGCGCGCGTGCTGGCACCGGTTGCCACGAGCACCGGTGCACCACCGCATCGGCTTTTGCTGATCCGCCCCGACCATCTGGGAGACCTTCTCTTCCTGGGGCCGGCGCTGCGTCTTCTGCGGCAGCACCTGCCAGGCGCGCATCTGACCCTGGCCGTCGGCCCTTGGGCGCAGCCCGCGTTGCCCGCTCTGCACGGCTGTTTCGACGAACTTCTGGTACTCCCTTTCCCCGCCTTCGAGCGAGGTGCTCGCGCGGGTTGGCCGAGACGGTGGGGCATGTTGCCCCTGCTGGCCCGCCGACTGCGTGGCCGGAGCTTCGACACGGCCATGATCTTCCGCCCTGACCATTGGTGGGGGGCCATGCTGGCGGCGCTGGCCGATATCCCCCGGCGCCGGGGCTACGACACGCCCGAGACCACCCCCTGGCTGACGCACGCCCTCCCTCTTCGCCACGAACACGCCGCGGCCGGCAATCTGCGTCTGGTGGCCGATCTCCTGAGCATGGACATCGACCCGGACCCGCGAGCTCACCCGCTGCGTTTCCGACTCGACAATGCCACGAGTGAGGAAGCGCGGGCACTGCTGCAGTCGCTGGCCATCCCCGAGGGTATGCCTCTGATCATCATCCATCCCGGTGCGGGCGCGGCCGTCAAACTGTGGGAGCTGCAAAAATGGGTAGAAGTGGCAAGACGTCTGGCAAGAACAGGAGCGCGTATCCTGCTGACAGGTGGTCCGGCCGAGGCGGCGCTAACTGCCGAGTTGCACGATCGCCTCCCCGATGATACGGTCGACCTGGGCGGCAAGACCTCTTTCAGACTGCTGGCGGCTCTGCTGGCTCGCGCCGATCTCGTCCTGGGCCCGGATAGCGGTCCGCTGCACCTGGCAGTGGCGGTAGAAACTCCTACCGTCCATCTTTTCGGCCCGGCCGATGCCGTGCGTTTCGGCCCCTGGGGCAACCCGGCCCGGCACGTCGTTCTGCGGTCGCACTGGTCCTGTGTTCCCTGTGGCCGGCTGGATTGGCCCGATGTTCCTGCGCACGGTTGTGTGCGCGACATCACGCCCGAGCAGGTGGTGTCAGCAGCCGAAGCGCTGTTGAATCTGCACACTTGACAGGCAGTACATTCCGGTTGATACTTGAGGCCAGGCCCGGCAGCCACCACGCCGCGCAGGCGGTGTCTATGGCGCGCCTTCGCTTACCCCGATTATCTCCCCTCTCACTTCTCAATCTCCAGGACAAGCATGGGAACCCGCAAGCTGGATCGCTATCAACGACAGATGATCTTCTATGGCCTTGGCGAGGCAGGTCAGCGCAAGTTGCTGGCGTCCACGGTGGCCATCGTCGGCTGCGGAGCCACCGGCTCGGTGCTGGCGAATCACCTGGCCCGCGCCGGGGTGGGGCATTTACGGCTCATCGACCGGGACTATGTGGAACTGACGAATCTGCACCGGCAGATGCTCTATGACGAAGAAGATCGGGCTGCGGGCCTGCCCAAGGCCGTGGCTGCAGAACGGCATCTGCGCAAGGTGAATAGCGATATCGTGATCGAGAGCGTGGTGGCAGATTTCAATCCGGGCAACGCTCTTTCTCTGCTGGAGGGCGTCGATCTGGCCCTGGACGGTTCGGACAATTTCGAAGCGCGGTATCTACTCAATGATGCCTGTATCCGGCTGGGGATTCCCTGGGTCTACACGGGCGTTGTCTCCTCCTACGGGATGACCGCCACCTTTGTGCCTGAGAAGGCTGCGGCGAAAATCGGCCGCGAGATGACAGGCTGCCTGCAATGTGCGTTGGGCCCCGAACCCGCCACGGGTGGACCGACCTGCGATACGGCCGGGGTGCTGGGTCCGGCGGTGGGGGTACTGGCTTCCCTCAGCGCAGGAGAGGCCATCAAGTTGCTGAGCGGTAATGGCGAGATCAACCGCGGTCTGATCACGGTTGACATCTGGGACAATTCTTTCGACATGTTCGAGCTGGCCGGCCGCCGGTCCGACTGTCCCGCCTGCGTGAAGGGTGAACTACGCTTTCTGGAAGCGCAGGTGGCGAGTCGCAGTGCTGTGCTCTGCGGCCGTAACGCGGTCCAGATCAGTGCGCCCCACGCTCGCGTCGACTTGAAGAAGATAGCAGAGCGGCTGACCAAACTGGGGGAGGTCAGACAGAATCCCTATTTGATGCGCGCCAAAGTGGATGGCTACGAGATCACGCTATTCCCCGACGGGCGCGCCATCATCAAGGGTACCGAGGATCCCGATCTGGCACGCAGTCTCTACGCGCGCTATATCGGCATCTGACAAGATGCGGTTGTCCCAACCGGCTTCCTGCTGCCACGATTTCACAAGTCTATAGCGGCTGGTCGATGATGAGCAAACCCTACCTGCATATCGCCCATTTCACCAACACCTACCTGCCGGTCATGAGCGGCGTGGTGCGTTCCATCTACAATTTTCGCCGAGCGCAGGAGGCGTTGGGCCATAAGGTCTTCATCTTCGGCCAGGAGACTCGCGGGTACCAGGATACGGAGCCCTTTGTCTTTCGCTACCCGGCCTTAAACATTCCCGTACGCAACTACCCCGCCACCATTCCCGTTTCGCCCTTCATAGACTGGGTGTTGCCCATTCTCAAGCTGGACGTGATTCACGCACATCATCCGGCGCCGATGGGCTCGGTTGCTGCCGACAAGGCCGAGAAGTTGGGCGTCCCCCTGGTGTTCACGCATCACACCCGCTATCAGGAGTATGTCCACTATCTGGGTTTGCCTGAAGACCTGGTTAAAGACATCATCGAGCGCTTGCTGGCCGACTACATGAAGAAATGCCACCACATCATCGCGCCCAGTCCCAGCATCAAGGCGATGATCGAGGAAACCTACGGAATCCGCGAGGGGGTCACCGTGGTGCCCACGGGTATCGATCTGGTGCCGTACCGTAGGGCGGACGGGCGGGCGCTGCGCCGGCGCCGCGGATGGGCGGACGAGGAGAAGGTGATCATTTCGGTAGGGCGGCTGGCACCGGAGAAGAATTTCGTCACGCTGGTGGAGGCGGCGGCCAGGGTCATACACCGGCATGCCCATGTGCGGCTGGCACTGGTGGGGGATGGGCCGGATCGCGGCCATCTGGAGCGACTGTGTCGCCGTCTGGGCATCGAGGAACGAGTGGATTTCGTGGGCCAGGTCCCCTTCGACGAAGTACCCGTCTATCTCAAGGCCGCCGATATCTTCAGCTTTGCCTCGTTGACAGAGACGCAGGGCCTGGTAACGCTGGAAGCCATGGCGGCAGAACTGCCGGTGGTGGCGGTCGATGCCACAGGGACGAGAGATATCGTGGAGCATGACCGCAACGGGCTGCTGACGGCCAACGAACCCGATGCCCTTGCAGACGGCATCGAGCGCGTGCTCACCGATCCCTTGCTGACGGCGCGCCTGCGGCGAGGGGCAGAGAACACGGTGAATGCCTTTGAGATCGGCAACGTGACCCGCCGGTTGATCGATGTCTACTACCAGGCCATCGAGGCCAAGAAGGCCGGCAGGTACATCCAGACGGACGAACGCAAGCCCATCTATCAGGTAGCCTGGGAGCGGCTGTTCAGTTCGAGTTGAACAGGAAGGCAGGAGACGGATCAGGCACGGCGTAGTAGGTCCAGAGCACGGGGAAGCCTGTGGGCCATGTCGGAGGCGAGCAGAGCGGGACCGATGGCTTCTGCGGCCAGACTCCCGGCCAGCGCATGCAGGTAGACGCCGGCCCGCGCCGCGTCCCAGGTCGAAAGCCCTTGGGCCAGCAACCCCACAATGGTGCCAGCCAGCACGTCGCCCGAGCCGGCCGTGGCCAGCGCCGGGTCGGCAAAGGGGCTGATGGCGAGAGCACCGTCGGGGTGGGCGATGGCGGTATGCGCGCCCTTGAGGACGACAACCTGCTTCCATTCTGCAGCAAATTGCCGCGCCACCTGCCAGCGGTTGGCGTTGATCTCGCGGGTGCTGAGACCGGTGAGGCGGGCCATCTCGCCGGGATGGGGGGTGAGGATGCTGAGAGGTGGCAAAAGGGTTGGCCCGGCCTCGAGGTCGGCCAGAGCGTTAAGCCCGTCGGCATCGACGATCAGCGGGGGAAGTTGCGGAGGTGTCGGTTCGCCGGGTCCGGCGTCGAGGGTGAAGCCAATGGGATGCTTCTGGCGGGTCTTCCCGGTGAGCAGCGCCTCCACCAGTTCGACCG
>RFJM01000317.1 GCA_003694905.1 Caldilineae bacterium | reverse complement strand
TGGGCCTGCAGCCGGGCATGACCGTGCTGGTGCACTCCTCGCTGAGCGCCCTGGGCTGGGTAGCCGGTGGGCCGGTGGCGGTAGTACAGGCGTTGATGGATGTGGTGACCGAGGCGGGGACGCTGCTAATGCCTGCGTTTTCGTCGGACTACAGTGAACCATCTCTCTGGCAGAATCCGCCCGTACCGCGGAGCTGGTGGCCGCTGATCCGCCAGCACATGCCGGCCTTCGACCCGCGCATCACGCCCACACGGCAGATGGGGCGCATCGCGGAGACGTTTCGTACCTGGCCCGGTGTCTTACGCAGTTATCATCCCCACGTGTCTTTTGCAGCCTGGGGCCGAGATGCCCGGCATTTCACCCGCGACCATCCGCTGGCCTATCCCCTGGGCGAGGGAAGCCCTCTGGCACGCCTGTATGAGGCGGACGGCTGGGTGCTGTTGCTCGGCGTCGGGTTTGGCAACAATACGTCTTTTCATCTGGCCGAGTATCGAGTGGCCGATCCACCCCTGTGCGAAAACGCCGGCCCTGTGCTTGAAGATGGCCGCCGGGTCTGGCGGGTGTACGAGGATGTCGATATCGATGACGGGCCCTTCCCGGAGATCGGTGTGGCCTTCGAGGCGACGGGTGCGGTGCGGTCGGGCCGGGTGGGTGCGGCTACGGCGCGGTTCTTCCGGCAGCGGGCGGCGGTGGATTTCGCGCTGGCATGGCTGGAAACGAGGAGACAGGCGAGGAGCGCCGGCTGAACACTCCGGCGCTCCCGTGATGGAAAGGGCTGTGTTGTCAGGCGAACGGCCTGAGGCTATACCTATTGGCCGGCGATGTAGGCCTGGGCCTGGGCCAGTGTGGCGGCGGTCCAATACTGCTCCAGCGCCATCAGTTGGTCTTCGGCAGAACCCTGACGCGAAACCCGCGCCGCCTCGTAGGCCAGCACGGCCATGATGGGAATGTCGTCCCCGTTGAGGCTGATGAGCTCCTTGGCGCGCCGGTCGGCCAGGTCCAGCATGTCGGCCAGGGCCCGCTCCCGCGGAATGGAGACGATGTTGCCTTCTTCGTCCAGTTCGGCCTGCAGCGAGTAGTACTTGGCGACCAGCCCCGCACTCTGCGCGTAGTTGGCGATGCTGCTGCCGAGGACCAGGGCCGCGCGCTGGGTGGGATCTGTTATCTGTTCGCTCATCAATGCCACACCCTGATCGGCCGCGACGGTGAGCAGATACTCGGTGTCGAAGCTCATGAACTGCTCCCGCATCTGCTCGGGGTGGATCTGGAAGGCACGGGCATATTGGTCGACGATGGTGCTTTCGAAATAGGCGACATTGGCCTCGGCGGCCCGGCGCAGCAGTTCTTGCATGGCTTCGATGCGCTCGGGATGGGTGACCGGGGTGCCACCGTAGCCGAAGCCGATGTCGACACTGTCGCGCGCGGCCTGAATGGAATCGCCAGCCAGCGCGTAGTAGGTCGCGATCTCGGCCAGTGCTACCAGAATGTCCTCTTCGGCCATCTGATCGGCCTGCTGCTGCAATTGCTCCAGGCTGGTTTCGGCCAGCAGGACAAGGCCCTGAGCCTGTCCCAGACTGGTGTAGGCGTTGAAGAGGGCGACGTAGTCGCCCGCGCTTTGCGGGCTCTCCGTGCGCAATAGCCTGGTGACGGCATCGAGTTCGCTGACGCTGGTACGGGCCGCCTGGACGTAATCGAGAGCCGCATCGACCCCACCCGTGGCGTAGCGTTCGACCATCTCTGCCGCCAGCAAGAGAACTTCCGTCTCCGCTGCGGCCATAAAGGCTCGCTGATAGGCGACGGCCGCCAGACCCTGTTGCATGGCTTTGTCGGCCGCGTCTGCGGTTTCGTCGGCCTCGGTGGTATCGAAGTAAGGGAGGATCTCGGGGCTGACGGCGTTGAGCCGGTTGCGTGCCTCCTCGTAGCGGGCCATCCATTCCTGGGCCTTGGCGCGCGTGCGGTCGAATGCGCGTGGAGGGAGTTGAGGCGTTCGGGCCGTCACCTCGGCCCGCGGAATGGAGCCATCGGTGAGCAGCTCATAGGCTTCGTAGATGGTGCTGACTTCTTCGACCTGTACGCCAAGCTCGGAGCCCCGTTCGACCAGATCCACCATCTGGCCGGTGTTCTGGTCCATTTCAAAGCGGCTGCCTGCCGGGATGAGAACGAGTTTCAAGCCTTTTTCGGCTGCACCCTCGATTTTGTGGGGGATGCCCCCCACCGGGCCGATGGTGCCGTCGGGATTGATGGTCCCGGTCATGGCGACATCTTCGCGCATGGAATCGCCCAGTAGCGCCGCGACCGTGGCGGCTGTGAGGTAGGCGCCGGCGCTGGGGCCGTCGATGCGTCCGCCGATGGAGAAGGAGAATTCGTAGTCGCGGGGGTCGATGTTCAACAACTGACTGGCAACGACGACGGCGGTCCAGCCGGCTGCACGCCACATGGAGCCGGTTCCTGCGACCTCTTCTTCGAAGAAGCCCACCCGCAGTTCGCCGGGACGGGAGGCCGGGCGCACGCTGACCTGGACAGGCGCGACACCGCCCACGGCCTTGCCGCCGAAGTCGGTGGCGAAGTACAGGGCGTTGATGGTGACGCTCCGCTCCCCTGTCAGTGTGGCCACACCTTCGGGCGCGGCCGCGGTTTCGGCGACGATAGAGAAGGTGTAGCGCCCTACTTCCTCATTGTCCAGGACCAGCCTTACTTGGTGCTCGCCCTCCGGCCAGCCCCCCTCGGGCAGGAAGGAGAAGTAGAATCCGGCGTCGGTGTAGTCCTCTTCCGCCGTCAGGCTACGGGCACCTGTCTCGTCCTCCTCTCCGCCGATATACCAGTGGGCCTCGAGGGTAGAGCCCTTGGCAAGATCGGCACTGCCGACCAGGTAGACTTCCTCGTCAGGAGCAAAGGAGTCGGTGGGTTCGATGGGTTCGTAGTCATCGGTGGCGCCGCGGGCCGTGGTGGCATGCAGAAGCCGCGATTCCATCGTGACCGCGGGCCCGACGACCGAGAAGGTATAGGTCGCGGCGGGCACGCCGTTGAGGGTGACTCGTGCCTGATATTCATCGCCTGGCGGGAAGGGCTCATCGTGGGTGAGGGTGAAACC
>RFJM01000316.1 GCA_003694905.1 Caldilineae bacterium | reverse complement strand
TCCGCGCTGCCGTCTCCCCGTCCCGACCCTTATTTCGAGCCGACCCTGCGCCGCAGCATCATCAACTACGAACAGGGCCGTGCGTGGCGCCGTCCCTCCCCAGCTGCCGCGCAGAGCCGTGTATCCGCCATGACCTTGGGCCAGGTTCGCATCCATATCGACCGCGAGGGGCTGTACGCCATCACCTATCAGGATCTGGTGGATGCCGGCGCTAACCTGTCCAAGCTGGACGCCCGCACCCTGAGTCTGAGCAGCAGGGGACAAGAGGTGGCCATCTGGGTCGAAGGTGAAGCGGACGGCCGCTTCGATCCCGGCGATCGCATCCTCTTCTACGGCCAGGGATCCGACAGCCGCTACAGCCGCGAGCGGGTCTACTGGCTCAGTTGGGGCACTGCGCCGGGACGGCGCATGACCACCAGAGACGTAAATCCCGGCCTGGGGGGCACGCCGGTCACCACCTATATGGCCCGCGTTCAGTTCGAGGAAAACGATTACTACATCAGCTCTCTGCCCGCCACAGGCCAGGCGGACCGCTGGTACTGGCAGCGCTACAACGTAGGCACCCGGCCCAACATCCCCACCCTGAGTCTCGATGCCCCCCTGGCGAACCCCCTGGCCAGCGGTCAGGCCGAGCTGAGGGTCGTTCTGCGCGGTTCTACCACCTATTTCAACATCTCCCCTGACCATCGGGTCCGCCTCTCCATCAACGGCACCCAGATCGGTACGGGCGAATGGGATGGGCAGGCGGAACTGGACGCCACCTATCCCTTCAGCGCCTCTTTGCTGGCAGATGGGAACAACATCCTTCGTATCACCGCCACCAACGACACCGGTGCGCCCAGTGATTCGGCCTATCTCAACCGATTCGAACTGCGCTATCCGCGCTCTCTCATGGCTCAGGACGGCCACCTGATCTTCGAACACACCTTTGCCGGTCGGGCCCGTTTTCAGGTTGCCGGCTTCGGCACTTCCCCGCTGATGGGGCTGGATGTCACCCAGGCGGAGGAGCCCGTGCGCCTTCTCAACGGGCAGGTCCAGGACAGTGCCTATCTCTTCAGCGACAACGCCGCGGGTACGGCCCGCTATCTCATCTGGCCCGAGGCCGAGCCACTGAGACCGCAGCGCATCGTAGGCGACACCTTCTCCAACCTACACTCCGCGGGCAACCGTGCCGACTACCTCATCATCACCCATGCCGACTTCCGCGACGCTATCGAGCCACTGGCCCAATATCGACGTTCCCAGGGTTACGAGGTGCTCGTTATCGACGTACAGGACATCTACGACGAATTCAACAACGGCGAACTCTCACCCGAGGCAATTCGCGATTTCCTCGACTACGCTTATCATTACTGGCAGGCTCCGGCTCCGGCCTATGTCCTCCTGGTCGGCGATGGCACCTACGATTATCTCAACTATCTCGGCGGCCAGCACCGGAACTGGATCCCTCCCTACCTCGATGTCGTAGACCCCTTCATCCGCGAAACCGCCACCGACAACCGCCTGGTCACCGTATCCGGCTCCGACATCCTTCCCGATCTCTTCATCGGGCGCTTCCCCGCCAACAGTGTGGCCGAAGTCACCACGTTGGTCAACAAGACCATCAACTACGAACAGAGCCCGCCACCGGGAGATTGGGCCATGCGCAACGTCTTCATTGCGGACAACGCCGACATCGCCGGCGACTTCGCGGCCCTGTCGGACAAGGTGGCCGACCAACTGGTGCCGGATCTGTACACACCCTACAGGCAGAAGATCTATCTCGGTGTCAACTACAGCTCTCCCATCAATGCCCGGAATGCCATCATCGCGGCGTTCAACCAGGGAGCCCTGATCACCAACTACATCGGTCATGGCCAGGTGCAGCATTGGGCCTCGGAATTTCTGTTCCGGGCCACAGATGCAGCCGCGCTGGGCAACGGCGGTCGCCTGCCCGTGCAGCTTTCCATGACCTGTCTCGACGGGCGCTTCCACGAAGTCGCCAGCGACGCGCTGGCCGAAGAACTGGTACGCAACGCCGGCGGTGGCGCCGTGGCATCGTGGGCAGCGACGGGGCTGGGTGTGGCCCACGGTCACGACTACATGCATCAGGGCTTCTATCGCACCCTCTTCGAGCAGGGCGAGCGCACCCTGGGCCCGCTAACTACTGCCGGCAAAATCGCCCTGTACACGGGCGACACCAACGGCGTCTTCCACGATCTTATCGACACCTTCGGCCTGCTCGGTGATCCCGCGCTACGCTTGGCCCTGGCCACCAACGACGTCTCCATCACTCTGGAGGAAGCGCCCGCCATGCCCCTGGCGCAGGGCGATGACGTGGTGCTGCGCTTTGGTCTGCTCAATACCGGTCCCATGGCCGCGCCCGAGGTCGTCGTTTCCGCCGGTCTCCCGCCGTTGCAGAACCTGGAAGCCACCAGTGATCTTGGTCCCGTGCAGATCGGCGCCGGCCTACCCGTCAGCTTCACCCTCGGCACCCTGGGTGCGGGCCAGAGCGCCACGCTTACGGTCACCGGCACCCTGCCGGCAGCTCTGCCCCAGAACCGATACCTCATCACCGCCACGGTTACCTCCGGCTGGCCCGATGGCGATCTCACCAACAACGAGACAATGCCGCGTTGGCTCGAACTCGCGGCGGCCGATGCCTCCGTGGGACTCGTCGCCGCTAGCACGCAGGCCCTGGCCGCGGGTGACCTTTTCTCGGCGATGGTGAAATTCACCAACGTCGGTCCGGGCGATGCAACAGGTGTGGCCATCACCCTCCCTCTGCCCAGCGCCATTCAGGCTCTCTCCTGGACTTCTACGGATCCCGCAACCACACAGCAATCCTCCTATCCTCTTGTCTTCCACCTGCCCTCACTGCCGGTTGGTGCCGCGGGGGCCATCACCGTGGATGGTGTGGCGGGCAACACGGCTTTGCGCACACAGGTGCAGGCCACGCTGCACAGCGACTGGCCCGACGACAATCTCACCAACAATACCAGCCAGCCCATTACCATCCTCATTGCGGGGGACGACCCTCTGGAGCCCAACGACCTGGCAACCACGGCAGCTTCCCTCTCCGTCCCCGCCGATCTGCCCGACCTGAGCTACAGCCGCGCGGGCGAGCAGGATTGGTTCCTCTTCAGCGCACAGGCCGGGAGCAGCTACCTCTTCTACACCGACAACCTGAGCAAGGGCGGGCAGACCATGCTGCTTATCTACGACGCCAAGGGCGTGGAAATGGCCCGCTCCCTGGGGGATGCGAGCGGTACCAGGCTCCTCTGGCAGGCTCCCGCCTCGGGCCAGTACTATGTGGTTGTAACCCGACCCGGTGCCGGCGACACCGTTTTTCTCTACGACCTGCACAGCCGGTACGGCCTGCACGTCTTTCTGCCCAGTCAGCGCAGATCGCGCTAGCTATGGTGCGAGCGGGCCTGCAGCTTACGGCGCGAACTGATAGTCCCAGCCGAAATTGACATCCATGAGCCGGTCGCCGGCATTCAGGGTGACGGTCTGCGCGCCGCCGGGAGGCGTAGACCAGGCGCCGGGGATAAAGATGGGGCGGTTGTGTGCCGAATCGGGATCGATGGAGACGCAGTAGGTGCCCGGTTCGAGATCGTCGAAGGTGTAGCGACCGCCGGCCTCGGCAATGGTGGTGGCTAGCCCCGTCGAGGGACAGGGGCCGCGGCCGAGGGAAACCTCCATGCCGAAGATAAGAGGCTCGCCTTCCTCGAAGATACCGTTGGCGATGTAACCACCGTCCGCCGCGGGGACACAGCCCGGCGGCGCTGTGGTGGGCACCAGTTCGCCTTCCCCGTTGCCGGCACAGAGATCATGCCAGACCACACCCGAGATGGAGGCCGGGACTTTTTTCGCGGCCTTGCTGCTGCGAACTACGGTGATGACGACCCAGAAAGGATCTTTGCCTTTCTTGCCGATCCCGAAAAGCTCGCCTGAAGGGCTGCGCAGTTTCCAGTTCCCGCGATAGGTGCCGCGCTTGGAGGGCGCCACAAGGGGCACAGAGATGGCTACTGTGGTACCGGGGGGAACCTCCTTGGGCAGAGGCACCATGTCCGGTCCTCCCATCCGGTCGCCTCCGGCGAATACGACGGCATAGTCGGTCGTCCAGGTGCAGGTACCTGCATTGAGCAGCCGCCAGCTCTTGACGAACGAGACATTGGCCTTGAGGCGGGTGCGGTCGGGTACGGTGATGTCGCGGCGGAACACGGCGATATTGGTACAGTTCTCGACCACGGCGGTCGGGGTAGCAGTGGCCGCTTCCTCGGGAGGAGCCGGAGGGATGGGATTGGCCTCGGGCGGGGGTTCCGCGCGCACGATCTCACCCGTGGTGTCGCTGCGATAAACATACGTTCGGGCCTGATAGGCCAGGATGATCTCGTAGCCGTGGGTAAGGGTGGCCGCACACTGTTCGCCCGCGGCTGCCAATCCCAGACAGCGGTCGGGCCAGTCTCTGGGTGTCACGGCCACGATCTCGATCTGGTCGGAAGGCACAGCAAGATCCTGCGCCAGCACCAGTTGTGCGGCAAAAGCGGCAGGTGGGAAAAGGTCGGTCTCCGCGGGTGCGGTCTCGGTCACACTATCCACATGGGCGTTCTCTTCGGGGAGCACGTTGTCCACCTGCAGTTCGAAAGTCGTGCTTCTATCGCCGATTCTCACCTCGTATACGCCCGCGGTCAACCCTACAGCTTCGAGCGGCACGATCTTCTGGAAGGGCTGAGGTTCGTTGCTGCAGGAGCCGGTGTCGGCACGCGCGGCCACGGGCGTCAGGACAAAGGTGGTGCCCTCGAGACGCGTGAGAATGTCGTCGAGTTCGGTGCAGTCGTCGGCCAGGGTGCCACCGACGAGCGCGCGCACCTGCACCGGGAAGGATTCTAACAGCATGACATCAATGCTCTCCACCTTGACCAGATCTTCCTCGGACGGGGGGGTCTTTTCGGCCGCTTTGTCCCCGCCGGCCACGCAGGCTGCAAACAGCACCAACAACAGCGCCGCTACCAGCAATCTGAGCACGAAAGCACGACCCGCGCGCCACGAACCAGGGGGGATTCGCGAAAACTGGAGTGTGATCATGGGGGAACCTCCTCCAGGATGAGGGTTGGTGTAAAAACAAGAGGGGACGAGCCTGGTTCGCTCCCTTATGACGTAAGTATACGCACAATTGACGAACTTGTCATCCCTGGCCCTCGGCGGGGACAGGTATGGCAGTTACGTCGAATACCTCTGCCACGCGTGGGCCGACCGGACTCAGGTCAGTGCCAACATGTACCCCCTGCCCCGCACGGTGCGAATCAGTCGTTCTTCCTCGCCCGCCGACGCCAGTCTGCGCCGCACACGCCAGACCAGCACCCGCAGCGTGGTCGGAGGAATATCCTGCTCCGATCCCCAGACCGCTTCTACCAGTCTACGGTAGGGTACTGCCTGTGCGGGGTGCCGCGCCAGTTCTAACAATAGGTGATATTCGTAAGGCGTGAGCTCCAGCGGACGATCGCGCAGCCACACGCGGCCGGAGGCTGTGTGTATGCGTAGCAGACCATCTCCAAGAAGGATCACTTCGGGCTCGGGCGATGCCGGCCTGGATGCAGGTGTGCTTGTGTCGACTTCCGGCGCTCGGGGACGGCCTCCCTCCTGCAGCAACCAGAACTGGATGCGGCGCAGGCGTCCTCGCTCTACCTCCACCACGAAATGCCCGCCGTGGCCTTCGACGATGAGGCGCGCCATGGCAAGATCCAGGTTCCAGTACGCCTCGCGATCACGACCCTCCAGCCGGGGGCGGAGGATGGCTCCATGCCGTTGCGGCGAGAGACTTTCGACCTCGACCCGAATCAGGCACCAGGGCTTGCGCGCGGTCGCCCGCACCACCAGCACAGCCTGTTCTCCCTTCACGATCTCGAGCAAGGCCCGAAACAGATAATCCAGCCCCCGGCGCAGCAGGCTCTCGTCGCCCTGGATGGCGGGCAGAGACTCGTCAGCTTCGTAGCGAAAGCTCACACCCGAATCGGCTGCCACGCTCTGCCACATCGCCACGGCCTCGGCCAAGAAAGCGTCCGCTGCCACGCGCTGCCACGACATCTCGTCCAGGGCGCGCTCGACTTCATCTACCGTGCTTACACGCTCGACCAGGTCATTCATGGCCTCGGCAGCCTGACGGATGGCGCGCAGGGCTGGGATGGCATCTTCGGCGGAGACCGGTGCAGGGTTACTCTCAAGCCATTCGGCATACCCGGCCACCTGGGCCAGCGCCGAACGGAAATCATGTAACATGATGTGCATTAGCGAGCGGCGTTCGCGATCCAGATTGCTGAGCCGCTCCATGGCCTGATGCAAGGCCTGTGTCCGTTCCTGTAGCTTCTCGTAGAGGAGTGTCGCCTCGTTCCGTTGTTGGCGCAGTGCCTGTTCGATGGCAGCTTCGATATCCATACGGCGGGCGGCCAGCAGCAGGCCGGGACGCCCGGCCCTTGCCAGAAAGACGACATCGCACAAGCCCGGCGCGTCGAGCGTGAGGCGAAAGCCTGGAAGCCGCCAGGCTGCTGCCTCGCCTCGAGCGATGCTCAGCAATTCCTGCTCGATGCCGGCCAGCAGGGGAAGCGCCTCGATGAGTGTCTGTCCTCGCAGCGGCCGATTCAGATAGGCTTCGAATGCTGGACCCACCTCCTGGATCTGTAACGCCTCATCGGTCACCAGGAACATCATGCCATACTGGGCGAAGATCTGCTGCAGGCCGGCGGTCTGGGCTGTGGCGGGTATGGTCCCGGCCAGCAGGCTGTCTTCTGCCGCGGCCTGTCGCTGCAAGAGCCATTCGTTCCGCTCCTGAATCCAGCGTTGCAGGCTCTTCATATCCGCAGTGACGTCCTGGATCATCACCAGCAAGCCTGCCACTCGCGCGCCTTCCATGTGGGGCAAGACCACCACATCCAGATAGCGCTCATCGGGGGCAGTGCCTGCGCCGACAGCATGTACGTACCAGTAGGGAAGCCGCAGTTCCAGAACATCCTGCAGCGTGTGTTCCTGCCCGACAAAAATGAGCAGGACGTCTTCCAGGGACATACCCCTTTCCGCTCCATCTACCAGCTTGCCAAATCCTTCCGACATGCTGACGAGGCGGAGGGAACGGTCGGTAATGGCATAACCGATCAACGCCTGTGCAAGCGCGGGCATGATATTCCTCGACGGACTTTCATCCCGAAGGAACTTGACAGGAAGCGGATGACGACGAATATGCCCTTGTCTTCCCTGCGGGTGCGAAGTCGGGTTGCATCCGATGTCTTCATGTGCTCATCAGGACCAAGGCGGAGCTGCGTCGGTCTTTCCTGACGGCTAGTTGCCCAGCAAGGAAGCGGCCAGGGTTTTGAATGCATCCTCCACGCTCTCACCGGTGAGAGCACTGGTCAGGTAGTAGGGTGCCTGCCAGCGGGTGGCCAGTTCTTCGGCCGCGGCCGCGTAGGCCGAATTGTCGGGCTGCAAATCTACCTTGTTGAAAGCAAACACCAGCGCTGCGTTGGGATTGATACGCATGAAGGTTGTGGCGTAAGTGTTGAGCATGCCGAAGGTATCAGGCCGCGTGACATCTGCCACCAGCAGAGCACCGGCGCTGCCGCGGTAGTAGGCTTCCTCCATGTGACTGAAGGTCTCCCCCCCGGCCAGGTCCCAAATGACCAGCGCCACCCGCCGCGCCGGATCCAGCCCGACCTTCACTTCCTTGCGACTAACGTGCACGCCTATGGTAGCCAGGTAGTCGGCTTCGAACTTGTTGTAGACGAAGCGGCGTACCAGGCTGGTCTTGCCGACGGCGAAGTCTCCCAGAAGACAGATCTTGCGTTGCATCACGTCCATAGCATGATACCTGCCGATGAAATAAGAGAGGGGGGTCAGGGTTCCGGGCGGAGCCAGCGCGCCGGAATCCAGCCTGTGGCGCCCGATCCCTCGTCGCCGGGAAGGAGAACAAGTACCCACTCCCCCCTTTGTTCCAGGATGCGGACGATCGTGTCCTGGGGGACAAGGGTAGCCGATACGGGGGAGAGGGAACTCGGCGTAGGACGCAGATAGACATAGCCGGTGACGCGGCCGCGCGGATAGGCAACAGTTGGGGCGGGAACGGCGGTGGGG
>RFJM01000315.1 GCA_003694905.1 Caldilineae bacterium | reverse complement strand
TCCATGACTGGGAGCGGCTGCAAACGTGGCTAGACGAAGATCGTGCCTTTCGGCTATGGCAGGAGCGGCTACGTGGTCTGTTGCGACAGTGGGAGGTCAATGAGCACGATCCGCGAGCGCTCCTGCGCGGCCTGTTCCTAAACGAAGCTGAGCGCTGGTTCGCGGCACGGGACGCCCATTTGACCACGGCGGAGCACGACTTTATCTCGGCTAGCCTGAAAGCCCGCCAGCATCGCCAGGAGCAAGAGGAACAGCGCCGCGCCCGCGAGAAGGAATTGATACAGCGCAGTCGTAACCGCCTGGCTGCGCTGGTGGCGGTGCTTGGCGTGGCCACCCTTGTCGCTCTGAGCCTGACAGTCCTGGCCCTGCGTCAGAGCCAACTGGCCCGTGCCAACGCGGCGCAATCCCACAGCTTGGCCCTGGCCACAGGCGCTCAACTGGCCCTACAGAATCACGACCCTGACCTGGGCCTGGCGCTCGCGCTGGCGGCCAATCGCATCGACGAGCCCCCTCCCCAGGCCCGGCTTATACTGGCCGATGCCGCCTACGCGCCCGGCGCGGTGCGTCGTCTGGTGGGAACGGGCGGCCCTGTGCGCGACGTGGCGTTGCTCCCCGATGGCCAACGCGCTCTCTCGGTCTCAGACGATGGTGTGCTGCGCCTCTGGTCGCTCACATCGGGCGAGATGCTGAGGGAATTCGTCGCTGAGGACCGCCACGTCCTGCACGTAGCCCTGGACCCCGACGGCCGCCGCGCGCTCACGTCCGCGGCGGACGGCATGTTGCTATTGTGGGATCTGGAAAACGATACCGTAATCCGGAGCTTGCGAGGACACGGCGCGGCCGTGCAGGCCCTTGCGTTCGCCCCATCCGGTGACATGGCCCTCAGCGGCGATGAGGGTGGTGTCCTCATCCTTTGGGACGTACCAAACGGGACGATCCAGCGAATGTGGCCTGGCCATGATGCCGCGGTACTGGCCGTGGCCGTTGCTCCCAGCGGCCGCATCGCCCTCTCGGCATCGGCAGATCGCACAGTAAAGGTATGGGACCTCGCCAGCGGCACCCTGCTGCGTGACTTCACCGAGCACACCGACGCGGTCACAGATGTGGCCTTTACGCCCGACGGCCGGCATGCGCTGTCGGTCTCCGAGGACACGTCGCTGTTGTTGTGGGACCCGGAGAGTGGCGAGGTGGAACGGCGCTTTCCCTACGACACGGCCGGCCTGCTCAGTCTGGATGTGGCTCCCGACGGGCGTTCGGTCCTGACTTCTTCGCTGGACGGCACCATCCTGCTTTGGAGTCTGGAGAACGGCCAGAAGCAGGTCCAGTTCCTGGGGCATGTCGGCCGCATCTTCGATGTCGAGTTTGATAGCGATGGACGTCTGGCGCTATCGGGCGGCGAAAACGGGACACTGCGGCTGTGGCGGTTACGGAGTGGGGCCGAGGAACATGTGTTACATTACGCAACCGGCGCCTCCAGCCTTGCCGTCAGCAGCGATGGCGCGCGGGTCGCGTCCGGGTTAGCCAACGGGGACATCATCGTCTGGGCTATGCCCACAGGCGAGGAGCTCCTCCACCTAAAGGGCCACAGCGATCGTGTATTCGGCGGCGTTCGTTTCGGACCGGATGACCAGACGCTGGTCTCGGCTTCCGGTGAGATCTTCGATGTGTCACACGACAACACGGTGCGCGTGTGGAATCTGATGAGCGGTGAGGAAGTCCTGCGCCTGGAGGGGCACATGGGCAATATTTGGGACATGGACCTCAGCGCGGACGGCGGCTACGTACTCACGGCATCACGCGATGGCACGGCACGGCTGTGGGACCTGCACGCGGGCAAGGAGGCAATGCGTTATGAGACCGATGTCGCCTTGAACAGCGTGGCCTTTGGCCCGCACGAGCAAATCGCATTGGTCGGTTCGGGCCGCGAGTTGCCGGGCAGGGGCGGGAAAGCGGATTACAGCATCCGCCTGTGGAATCTGGAAACGGGCGAAGAGGTGGGCCGTATGTCAGGACACCAGGGCAATGTGATGGATATCGCCGTGAGTCCGGACGGCCGTCGCGGGCTCTCAGCGGGGCTGGATGGGCTGGTATTGCTGTGGGATCTGGAGACGAGGGAGGTGATTCGGCGTCTGGCGGGGCACCGTGCCGGCGTCACGGCCGTGGCTTTCAGCCCGGATGGTCGTCTGGCCATCTCCGGCGGCATTGACCCGACCCTCATCCTTTGGGACCTGGATAGCGGAACGATACTGCGTCGTTATCAGGGGCACAGCGATGTGATCACCGACATCGTGTTCACGCCGGATGGTCGCCGGGTCATCTCCACTGGCGGCCGCGACCGCACGGTGCGCATCTGGCGTTTGGATTTGACCGAGGACGACCTCCGGCGGTGGATCGAGACGAACCGGTTCATTCCCGAGTTGACATGCGAGCAACGAGCTCTCTACCGTCTTGAGCCGGCGTGTTAGACGGAGGTGGGAAGATGCTGGCCACCCCTCGTGCTTTCTATCTCGGCGCTCAAGTTGGCGGCGTGCCAGCAACAGGATACCTGTGCCGTCGCGGCTAGGCAAAGTCGTGGCTGGCGGTGCCGACTGCGGGTAAGGCATTCGCTGGGGTTTGGACCAGGCGAGACGCTTCGCTGCCCGCCGACAACGGCTTGCATTCTTGCCCCCTGCTCAGTTGCACCAAGGTCCTTTTTTCGAGTATGATGACTCTAAACCGGCTGCTTCAGCGGCGCGCTTTCGTCATGGTCAGATCTTTCCGCAGCCCGCGGATTGTTGGCCCAAGACGGGCGCCGTGTCCGTGTTCGCGTGCTTTTCCAGGCCGGCGCCGCATCGTCGTTCGAGGAGGTGATGCCTTCGCAACCAAATTCAGTCTCGCCTTTTCCCGTAGCGCCTTTATCCACCTGTCGCTCCCTTGACTGTCATAGGAGGCAATCATGACAATCAAACGTCTCGCCCTGCTCACTCTCTTGATCGCGACTGTGGTATTGCTCGCGGCATGTGCGGTTCCGGCTGCGCCCGTTGCTGCGCCTGCGGCTCAACCTGCTGCGGAGCAACCCAGCGTGCCCTTCTTCTATGCAGCCTTCGCTACCCCCATCGAGGAGCCCTGGGATGGCGTGATTCATCAGGCCTTGCAGAAAGCTGCCGACGAGGGCAAGATCACCTACGAATACACCGATGATATCGGCTATTCCGGCGATATGGAACGCGTGCTGCGAGAAGTGGCGGAGCAGAAGAAACCCGCAGCCATCTTTGGGGACGCCTTTGGCAACGAGGAAGCCGTGCGGCGGGTGGCGGCCGACTATCCCGACATTGCCTTTGTCTTCGGCTCCGGATTCGGCCCGGCCGGCGACAACTTCTCCGTGTTTGATAACTGGATCCACGAGCCTGCCTATCTTTGCGGCCTCATCGCCGGCGGAATGACCAAGAGCAACGTCATCGGTGTGGTGGGCGGCTATCCCGTGCCCGAGGTCAACCGCATCATCAACGCCTTCATTGACGGCGTCAAGGAAACCAATCCCGAGGCCAAGGTTCTGGTCACCTTCATCAATAGCTGGTTCGATCCCGCGGCCGCCAAGGAAGCTGCCCTCTCGCAGATAGACGCCGGAGCAGACATTCTCTTCGCCGAGCGCTTTGGTGTCATCGAGGCCGCGGTGGAGAACGATCTCTACGCTTTCGGGAACATGAGCGATCAGTACGAGCTGGGACCGGGACATGTTCTCACCGGGCCGGTGTGGAACATGGAGCCCACCGTCAACTATGTCATCGAGCAGGTCAAGGGTGGCACATTCACCTCGCAGGACCTGAAGGACTTCAGCATGATGGCCAAGGGCGGTGCCTCACTGGCTCCCTATCACGGCATGGATGAGAAGATCCCGGCCGATATCCTGGCGCTGGTGGAACAGCGCAAGAGTGAGATCATGCAGGGACTTTTCCGAGTCAACATCGACGAAGCCGCACCTGCAGGGTCCAGCTGAGCCTCGGCACACCCATCAGGCACGGTCCTCTGCAAGAGGACCGTGCCCTTCTTCACCCAATGGAGTCGTCATGCCCGTCGTTGAAATGGTGGGGATCACCAAACACTTCGGAAGGGTGACTGCCAATGACCACGTCGATTTCGAACTGGAGAAAGGCGAGATTCATGCCTTGTTGGGGGAGAACGGGGCCGGCAAAACGACATTGATGCGGATCCTCTACGGTCTCTACCAGGCCGATAGTGGTGAGATCCGCGTCGAAGGGAAGCCGGTGCACATCGGCTCGCCGAGGGATGCCATCAAGCTGGGCATCGGCATGGTCACCCAGCATTTTGCCCTCGTGCCACCCTTTACCGTGGCCGAGAATGTCATCATGGGCTACCGCGAGAGCCTGAACATGGACATCCGCGCCATTGAGCGCGAGGTCGCTTCGGCCGCGGCAAGGTTCGGCATCGCCATCGATCCCGCGGTGCAGGTGCGGCACCTATCGGTGGGCCAGCGGCAGCGCGTCGAGATCCTGAAGGCTCTCTTTCGCCAGGCACAGGTCCTCATCCTGGACGAACCCACCGCCGTGTTGGTCCCCCAGGAAGTGGAAGCCTTGTTCGAGACCTTGCGCCACCTGCGCGAGCAGGGTATCTCCGTCGTCTTCATCTCCCACAAGCTGAATGAAGTCATGGCCATCAGCGATCGGGTCACGGTCCTGCGCGATGGCCGCGTCATCGACACCCTGGAGACGGCAACGACCACGCCCCCGGCCCTGGCTCGCATGATGGTGGGCCGCGAAACCTTCGGTGTCGTCCGCCAGGATGCCCCTCAGCGTGATGCAGAAGCCGTGTTGGAGGTACAGGGGCTCTACGCGGAAGACGACCGGGGCCTGCCGGCGATCAAGGACATCTCTCTGGTCGTCCGCGCCGGTGAGATCTTGGGCATAGCCGGTGTCGGTGGCAACGGACAGACCGAGCTGGCGGAGACCCTCTGTGGCATCCGCAGGCCCAGCCGGGGCAGCATCCGCGTCAAGGGTCGCGAGGTGGCCGGGGCCTCGCCCGCCGAGATGACCGCGGCCGGTGTGGGACGTATCCCCGAAGACCGTCATACCGGGCTCGTGGGCGACCTGACCGTGGCCGAGAATCTGGTCATGGAAGTTTTGCCTCGTTTCAGTCGGTATGGGAGATTGGACAAGAAGCAGATCCACGCCTACGCCCAACAGCTCATCGAACAGTTTCAGATCAAGGCCCGGCCCGGCGACCGAGCGCGCACCCTCTCCGGCGGCAACTTGCAGAAGGTCCTGCTGGCGCGCGTGCTGGCCAACCAGCCCGATGTCATCATCGCCCCCCAGCCTACACGCGGCCTCGATGTAGGCGCCACCGAATACGTCCACAACCAGTTGCTGGCCCAGCGCCGTCGCGGTGCCGCTATCCTGTTGATCTCAGAAGACCTGGATGAGATCATGGCCCTTTCGGACCGCATCGCCGTGATCTACGAAGGCGAGATCGTGGGCGTCCTGCCGGTGGAGGACGCTGATGTCGAACACCTCGGTTTACTGATGTCAGGCGTTGTCAAGGAAACCCAACATGGTACTGCCGAAGTTTAGGCTGGAGAAGACGGGCGCACCCTTTTGGTTTCGCACCCTGACTCCGGTCATTACCCTTCTCATTACTTTCATCCTCACTTCCGGTCTCATCCTCTGGGGAAAGGCCAACCCCTTCCAGGCCTACTATTATTTCCTCATCGATCCCCTGTCCAACCGAGTGAGCTTTCTGGAGGTGCTGGTCAAATCCACGCCTCTCATCCTGACCGGTATCGCCGTCACCGTGGCATTTGTCAGCGGCTACTACAACATCGGTGCCGAAGGCCAGTTGTACGCCGGTGCCCTGGCCGCGGCCTGGCTGGGCACCCGGCTGGAAGCCGTGCCCATGCCCCTGGCCATGCTGATCATGCTGGCGGGTGGATTCTTGGCCGGAGTGCTCTGGGCCCTGGTCCCGGCCCTGCTGCGGGTCTATTTCCGCGTGGACGAGGTGGTGACCACTCTTCTCACCAACTCCATCATCCTCTTCATCGTCAGCGCCATACTCAACGGGCCCTGGCGAGATCCCCTGTCGGGCTGGCCGCAGTCGCCCGAGATCGCCGAGTCGGCCCGTCTGCCCCAGTTGGTGCCTCGCTCTCGTCTACACTTTGGCTTCGTGATTGCTGTGCTGACCGTCTTCATCGTCTGGTTTGTCCTCACCCGCACCAGCTTCGGCCTGAAGCTGCGCGCCGTGGGCCTGGGGAAAGAGGGGGCTCGCTTCGCGGGTATCCCGGTTGAACGCACCATGCTGGCAGCAGCGCTGATCAGTGGCGGCATTGCCGGCATTGCCGGCTATGTGGAGGTGGCGGGTATTCAGTACCATCTCATCTCAGCGCTCTCGCCCGGCTACGGTTACACCGGCATTATCATCGCCACCATGGGGGGCCTGAACGCCCTGGCCGTCGGTGCTTCGGCTCTCTTCTTCGGCCTGGTCGATACCGGCGCCCAAACCGTCAGCCGTGCCCTGGGCGTGCCCGTCTACCTGGGTGAAGTCACCCAGGCCACCATGCTCCTCGTCATCCTGGGCATGTTCCTCTTGCAGCAGTACCGTATACGGAGGGTGAGATGATCGCCGCCATGTTCATTGCCACCCTGGCCGCGGCCACACTTCGGGTGGCCACCCCTATCTTGCTCGCGGCTATAGGTGAAACCTTCGCCGAGCGCGCCGGTGTACTCAACCTGGGCATCGAGGGCACCATGTTCCTGGGGGCGTTCGCCGGCTTCTATGTGGCCGACCTCAGCGGTTCCTTGTGGATAGGCCTGGCCGCCGCGATTGCGATCGGCACAGTGCTGGGGTTGCTGATGGCCTTTCTCTCCGTCACACTGGGCGTCAACCAGCACGTGGCCGGCCTGGGCATCACTTTGCTGGCCGGCGGGCTGGCCCTCTTCGCCTTCCGGCTCAACTATGGAGGCAGCTCCACCCCGCCCTCCATCGAACCCTTCGAGAGACTGTCACCCCTGGCCGACGTCCCTCTTCTCGGCACCATCCTCAACCAGTATGCGCTGACCTACGTCACCTTTCTGGTTATTGTGCCTTTGGCCTGGTGGCTGCTCTATCGCACCAGCTTCGGCCTCAAGATCCGGGCCGTAGGTGAGAACCCCGAAGCTGCCGATGCCGCCGGCATCAATGTCTTTCGTATCCGCTATGCGGCCCTGGCCATTGCCGGAGCCCTCATGGGTGCGGGCGGTGCTTTCCTGTCTCTTGCCCAACTGGGGGCCTTTACCCACGGCATCATCTCCGGCCGCGGCTGGGTCGCCATCGCCCTGGTCATCTTCGGCAACTGGAACCCCCTCAAGGTCTTGCTGGGATCCCTGATCTTCGGAGGCACCTTTGCGCTACAGCTCCGCCTGCAGGCCATGGGGCTGCAACTCCCCATTCCCTACGAAACCTTTCTGGCCTTGCCCTACGTGGTGACCATCATTGCTCTGGTCATCGCCGGCCGCCAGGCCTCCTACCCCGCAGCCCTGTTGAAGCCCTATCGTCGCGAGTAACAAAGGAGGATGTGAAGATGACGACCTTTGATATCCTGATCAGGCATGCGCGCCTGCGGAACCGGGCGGACACCACCTATGACATCGGCGTGGCGGACGGCAAGATCGCTGCCCTGGCCCCCCACCTGGAAGCCGAGGCCACCGTCCTCCTCGACGCTGCCGGCAATCTGGTCACCGAGTCCTTCGTCAACCCCCATCTGCACCTGTGCAAAGTCTATACCCTGCCCATGATGGACGAACTGGCGCTGAAGGACTACCACGGCGAGACCATGGGCAAGGCTATGACGGCCATCGAGCTGGCGGCCCGCGTCAAGGAAGGCTACGATGAGTCCTGGATCATCAGGAACGTACGCAAGGCCGTGGCCCTCTCGGCCCTTTACGGGGGCACCCATATCCGTGCCTTCGCCGATGTGGACGGCAAAGCGAGACTGGAGGGCGTCAAGGCGCTCCTGCGCGCTCGTTCCGAGTTTGCAGGTATCGTGGACATCCAGGTCGTGGCCTTCGCCCAGGACGGTCTTGTCCGCGAGCCCGGTGCCGCGGACCTCATGCGTCAGGCCATGGAGATGGGGGCCGATGTCGTCGGCGGCATCCCCTGGATCGAGTACACCGACGCCGACATCGCCCGACACGTCGAGATCTGCTTCGACCTGGCCGAGGCTTTCGACAAGCCCGTGTCGATGCTGGTGGACGATGCCGGGGATCCCGGCCTGCGCTCCCTGGAAGTGATGGCGGTGGAGACCATCCGCCGCGGCTGGCAAGGTCGCTCGCTGGCCCATCACGCCCGTGCCATGGCCCTCTACCCCCAACCCTACCTGCAGAAGGTGATCGCCCTGTTGAAGAAGGCCGATATGGGCGTGGTGACCGATCCCCATACAGGCCCGCTGCACGCGCGCGTGCGCGAGCTCCTGGCAGAAGACGTGCTTGTCTGCCTGGGAATGGATGACATCTCCGATGCTTACTATCCTTACGGCCGCAACAATATGCTGGAGGTGGCTTTCCTGGCATCGCACATGCTGTGGATGACCACGCGCGCAGACATGGAGATCCTCTACGACATGATCACCACGCGGGCGGCGCAGGCCATGGGCTTGGGCGACTTCGCCTTGCGGGAAGGCGCGCCCGCCCACCTGGTCGTCCTCGACCAGCCCGATGTGTTGGAGGCCCTGCGCTATCATGCCGAACCTCGCCACGTCATCCACGGCGGCCGCCTGATCGACAAAGAGCAGATGCGGCAGCTTGTTGCCCGGCAGGAGTGGCCGGCAGCGCCGGCGACGTCGTCTACGTAGCAGTACCACAGGCGGCTGCCCGTCACTACCGATGAAAAGAGAACACAGATTCACACGGCCTGCGGTCGCGGATTTTTGCCAAAGCTTCATCCGTGTTTGCCTGTGCTCATCCGTGTGCTCCCTATTACCATCATTCTCGAGGTAGAACCCGTGGCCGAACATATCCAAGTCAATCTCACCGTTAACGGCAGACCCGTCACGGCCGAGGTGGGTGCCGATACCAGTCTGATGACCTTTCTGCGCCGAGTTCTGCACCTGACCGGGGTCAAGAACGGCTGCGACAGCGGGCATTGTGGTGCCTGCACCGTAATCGTCGACGGCAAGGCGCGCCGCGCCTGCCTGGTGAAGATGAACAAGGTAAACGGCAGCCAGATCGAGACCATCGAAGGCCTGGCAGCCGATGGCCAACTACACCCCTTGCAGTATGCCTTCATCCGCGAAGGTGCGGTGCAATGTGGGTATTGCACACCGGGCATGATCATGGCCGCCAAGGCCCTGCTGGACGACAGGCCTACACCCACAGCGGAAGAGATCAAGAAATTCCTAAGCCAAAACAACAACCTCTGCCGGTGCACGGGTTACGTCCAGATCATCACCGCCATCCAGAAAGCCGCGGCCATGTTGCAGCGGAATGAACCGCCGCCACCCCTGGAGGCGGAGAGCCTGCAGACGGGGACGACTCGCCTCAGCCATGAAGCTGTGGGCCTGGTTACCGGGACCACTCTGTTCAGCGATGATCTGGAGATGGAGGGGATGCTCTACGGCAAGATCTTGTGGGCGGAGCATCCCCATGCCGAGATCCTCGACATCGACACCGCCGCGGCCGAGGCCCTCCCGGGCGTCGTGCGGGTGATCACCGCGGCCGACATCCCCGGCAAGAACCAGGCGGGCATTGTGATCCGCGACCAGCCGGCGCTGGCCGCGGACAAAGTGCGCTATATCGGCGATCCTGTGGCCGTAGTCTTTGCCGAAAGCGAGGCCGTTGCCGAGCAGGCGCGGGACCTGATCGCGGTGCACTATCGCCCCCTGCCGGGCGTCTTCACTCCGCAGGATGCCGCCCGACCCGACGCGCCCAAGATCCACGACAAGGGCAATCTGGCCCATCACGCTTCCATCATTCGGGGCGATGTGGAGGCCGCGTTTGCCGATTGCGCCGTGATCGTCGAAGGCGACTATCACACGCCCTTCATCGAACATGCCTTCATCGAGCCGGAATCAGGCGTGGCCTATCCCGATGGCAGCGGAGGCATCGTGCTGCAAATGGGGACTCAGAGCGCTTTCGACGTGCGCGCCCAACTGGCGGAGATCCTGGCCCTGCCCGAAGAGAAAATCCGCGTGATCCAGATGCCCATGGGCGGCGCCTTCGGTGGCAAGGAAGATCCCATCATCGAGCAGCACCTGGCGCTGGGCGCCCTGCTTACGGGACGGCCGGTGAAGATCACTCTCACCCGAGAGGAATCCCTGCGTGTCCACGCCAAGCGGCATCCTGCCTGGATGCACTACAAGACCGGGGCCGACGGCCAGGGCCGCCTGCTGGCCATCGAGGCGCAGATCGTGCTCGATGCCGGGGCCTACATGTCGCTATCCTACGATGTCTTGGAGAATACCCTGGTTTTCGGGGCCGGTCCCTACTTCGTGCCCAACCTGAAGCTGGAGGGATGGGCCTGGCATACCAACAACGTCATTGCCGGCGCCATGCGTGGCTTTGGCGTCAACCAGGTAGCGGTCGCCCTGGAACAGCAGATCGATGAAATCGCCCGGCGTCTGGGACTGGACCCCTTTGATATCCGCCTGCTCAACGGGCTGGATGTGGGATTGCCGACGGCCGCCGACCACGTCCTCGACAAGGGCGTGGTCTCGATCAAAGAGACCATCCGGGCTGCGCGAGAGAAATTCGCCGAGCTGAGCCTGCCGCAGGGGGACGAACGCAAAAAGATCGGCGTGGGCGTGGCCGCGGCGGCCAAGAACATCGGCTTCGGCCATGGCCTGACGGAGAAAGCAGCCGCCATCCTCTCGTTGAGTAGCGACGGCCGTGTCACCGTCAGGCACAGCCAGCATGAGTACGGGCAGGGCGCGCAGGCCGGTCTGGCGCGATTGGTCTCCATGGAACTGGGCGTGCCCGTGGATGACATCACCCTCATCGGCCCCGACACCGCCCAGACGCCCCCCACCGGACCTACCACCGCCTCGCGGCAGACTTTCCTCACCGGCAATGCCGTCCTCATGGCCTGCCGCGCGCTGAAGGAGGAGGTGTGCGCGCACGCGGCCGAGCTGTTGGACCGGGACCCGGCTGTGTTGCAACTGCAGGGCGACCGGGTGGTCGATCCGCGCAGCGGCAAGGCCGTGGCCCTGTCGCAGCTCGGCGACGTCTTTACTGTGGAGCGGGTCTATGCTCCCGGTGAGTCGGCGCCTCTCCTGGAGGGCGAGCCCAGCCACTACGGCCAGCCCGACTTTGTCTCGCGGCCCACCCACTGGTGCTATGCCTACAACACCCAGGTTGCGGTGGTCGAAGTGGATACCCGCAGCTACGAGGTCAGAGTGCTGAGGATCATCTCGGCCAACGACCTGGGCAAGGTCCTCAACGAGCCCGCCGTCCTGGGCCAGATCTACGGCGGAGTGGTGATGGGGCTGGGTTTCGCCCTGTCGGAGGAATTCGTGGTGGAGAACGGCTACAACAAGACCGACACGCTGCGCAAATGCCGTATTCCTACCATCGAACAGACACCGGAGATCATCCCTGTTCTGGTGGAAGTGCCGCATCCCGAAGGTCCGCGCGGGGCCAAGGGCTTTGCCGAAGCGCCCTCGCTGGCCACGGCTCCGGCCATTCTCAACGCTATCTACGACGCGGTAGGGGTGCGCATCTATCAGACGCCGGCCGACAAGAAGCGCCTGCGGGCAGCTTTGCGCGCCACCCCCGCGGCCGCGACGACCTGAGGTCTCTCGCTTTCACGCCTGCACCGGGGCAAGGTGCAACTACACCGCGCCCCGCTATCCCATACACACATTTGGAGAGGTTCAATTCATGGATGAATTCATGCGAGCTGCCATCGAAGAAGCGCGCAAGGGCCTGCGCGCCGGGGGCATCCCCATCGGCTCGGTCCTGGTGCGGGATGGCCAGATCATCGGACGCGGCCACAACCGTCGCGTTCAGGAAAACAACCCCATTCTGCACGCCGAAATCCACTGCCTGCAAAACGCCGGACGTGTAGGAACCTACCGGGGAGCGACGCTTTACTCGACCCTCATGCCCTGCTATCTCTGCGCGGGGGCGGCGGTCCAGTTCGGCATCAAGCGCGTCGTGGTCGGGGAATGTGAGACCTTCGCCGGCGCGCCCGAGTTCATGCGCGCCCACGGCATCGAAGTCATCAACCTGGACCTGGACGAGTGCAAGCAGATGATGTCCGAGTTCATCGCCGCCAATCCCGAGCTGTGGTACGAGGACATCGGGGAGCTCTGATGTGTCCGTGCCGGCCAGAGCCGGTGATGAAGCTGGCAATGTAACCGCGGCCAGAAACGGCGCCAGACCTCTGCAAGGGTAACTGGCGCCGTTTCGCCGGTTCCTGAATGCCGCCGGCGGCCTGCCGTCTCAGCCTGACGACAGATGATGTTCGAGGTGGGCGAAGAACCAGTTCATCACCGTCTGGGGCACCCCCTTGCGCGCCCCGAACATCAGTTTTCGTCCGATGGCATCCAGCGGATACACCTCCGCGAGGACTTCGGTCGCGGCCTCGGTGTCCTGGCTGAGCTGCACCAGCAGATGCGTGCGGTCGCCCAGCACTTTGCCGTGGATCCTCTTGGGGAATTTCGCTTCCAGGGTGCCGCGGCCGGCGTTTTCGGCCAACACTGTGCCCTCCAGGCCGGCAACCGCCGCCTGTGCGGCCCGCCACACGGCAGTAGCGGGATGGGAAAACGTGCGTTTTTCTCGTACTGTGAAGGGCATGTTACCTCGCTACCTTGTGGAACTGTCGTGGTTCATGCGGATGCAGACCACCTGGGGCAAGAGCTCTTGCACCGCGGCCAGTGAGCCCACGGCAGTGCCGTCGAGGGCAGCCGTGGCCGCGCCGCAGGCCACGCCCGCGGCCAGGATTTCCTGAGGGGGCAATCCTTGCCGCAGCGCCCACACGAGACCACCGACCATGGAATCGCCGGCGCCTATGGGATTGCGCTCGTGGATGCGTGGCGGTCGCGCCAGCCACACCTCGTCGTTGGTGGCCAACAGGGCGCCCTCCTCGCCCAAGGAAACGGCCACATAGTGGGCGCCCAGGGCCAGCACACGCCGTGCCGCCGCGACCCACTGTTCCGGTGTCTGCGTAGGGAGGCCGGTCAGCTCTCCCAGCTCGGCGCGGTTGGGCTTGACCACGTAGGGTGCCGCCTGACAGCCTACGTGCAGGGCCGGTCCGCTGGTATCGAGTACCGTATGGGCCCCGACGTCGTTAAGTGCCCGAATCACCGTGGCGTAATAGTGGGCAGGCACACCCGGTGGCAGGCTCCCTGACAGCACCCACCAGTCGCCGCGCCGGGCCAACGAGCGGATCTTCGTAAGCATGGCCTCTTGGGCTTCCGGCGGTACCGTTGGCCCTGGTTCGTTGACCTTGATGTAGCGCTGTTGTTGACGATCTACAATACTGACGTTGCTACGCGTCTCCCCTGGAATCCAGGCAAACTCGGTGGCGACACCCAGCTCCTGCAGGCCTTCTTGCAGAAACCGGCCTGCGTGACCACCGGCAAAGGCCAAGGCCATACTGTCTTCGCCCAGCGCTTTCAGCATACGGGAGACATTGAAACCTTTGCCACCTACATCTACCCGCCATTTCTCCGCTCGCAACACCCGGTTGTAGCGAATGCCGGTCACCTGGAGCTCGCGATCTACGGCGGGATTCAGGGTCAACGTGTAGATCATCTTCACTTGCCTCCCAACATACGCAACATCCCCAGCCGGTCGCGGCTCATCCACAACCCCACCAGCGCCCCCAGCACTCCACTGCCCGCCACTGTCAGGGGCCTTCCTCCCAGGGCGAACAGCCAGTGCCGCAGCTCCAGGCCGGCGAGGACCATGCTGAAACCGGCCCACGTTACGACCAGCCGCCGCACGCGGGCTCCGGCCCGGAGGCCGTCCTTGCGTAGCCACTGCAGGCCTACGGTGAACAGGGCCGCCACCAGGCCCAACAGCAGGGGCAGCCAGAGATTGGCGTCGCGGCGAGGGCGGAAAAAATAGCCCAGATAGCCACCCAACGCCGTCCCCGTAAGCACATAGCGGGTGAGGGTATAACTGACTTGTGAGCCGGCCGTACCGCGTTTGCTCATACGGCCACCTCCTCGGGCATCCGCCAGAAGCGCTCGATCAAGATCTGCTCCGCTTCTTTCGTCCACAGCAGATGGGGGCCTAACCGCGCCCCTACTTCCGGATATCGCTCCGCCAATTCCTGCAGGCTGAGCAAAGGAAGATCCTCGAGTTGCGGGAAGATCATGATCTTGCCGGCATAGCGTCCCTCCATCAACGCCTGTAGTCCGGCCCGCGCTGCCCGCATGCCGCCTACGGCTGCGACCGAACGCTCGGGTCTGAGCTCGCCGGCGGTCGCTCGTTCTAACACTTTCTTTTGATCGGCCAGGGTCAGTCCCGAGGTGCCCGTGTACTGCGCTCCGTGCAGATAGACCTGGCTGAGATCCAACGGCACCAGCGTGCCGTTGGGTACGCCGGCAAAAAACACCAGCATGCCGTCGGGGGCCATCAACTGTGCTGCCTCGGCCATGACCGCTGGCAGGGGTACGCACACGACCACGTCATCGGCACCGCGGCCGTTCGTAGCCTCGCCCACTACCTCGGCCAGCGAACGACTACTGCTCTGAGGGTTGTAGAGTAAGAGAGTCCGGCCTTGCGCCTCGGCCAGCGGGACGAAGCGGGTGGCCAGCGCCTGCATGCGGCTCTGGTTCACTTCGGTGGCTATGACTGTGCGCGGGCCCTGAGGATGCTCGAGGGCGCGCTGGACATGCATCTGGCCCATGGGCCCGCCGGCGCCGATAAAGACGGCCGTGCCCCCCGGCCGCAGTTCACAGCGATTGCGTACTTCGCCGTAGGAAGCCCCAATGTCCCGGCCGCAGTTGCCCACAAAAGCGATGTAGTCATAGTGCAGGCGTCCGGCGTCGGCCTGGACCAGACCATCCAGCGGCTCCCGTCCTACCAGATTCAGCGTCCCCCGCCGGGCAATACAGGCAGCCACGGCCGACACCTGTTCGGCCGCGCGTGGATCCAGCAGCACGATGTCGTCGAATCCCCGGCCCTCCGTAACCTCCTGTACCAGGGCTGGATACTCGTGCCATCGTAGCCCATTACGCTCGAGGATCCTGGCACCCGTGCGGCGGGCCATCTCCGCTACCGCGGGCGGAACGTCGCTCAGTACCAGGGTAGCAGGTGCGTCCAGGCCGGTGCTGCAGATGTAGGGTGTAGGATCATCCATGTGCCCTATGATCCACATGATGCCTCCCGGTTTGGGCGTCAGGCGGCGGCGTTGGGTATAGGCTGCCAGCACACACCCCCAGGGCTCCAGCAGGGCGGCGGCAGCATAGGGCACGTCGGCTTCGATGGGTAATACGCAGGCTCCTGCATCCGTTTCCAGCACTTCGGGGCCGATCAGATGATACTGGATCAGTCCCCCGGGTACGGTGTACCCATAGGCCGTGCTCTTGCCCTGCTGATAGATATCGGGCTGGATGGCCAGGCGCTGTCCCGGCCGGAAGCGATCCCGCAGTTCCTCGCCCACGGCCATCACGGTAACGGCCGTTTCGTGGCCCAGGCGGGTGGGCTGTCTTCGCAGGTCGCGATTATACAGCTTGGGGTGCGAGCCACCCTGGCGGATGAGCTTCACGTCGGAGAAGCACAGGCCTACGCAATCAACCCGCACCAGCACCTGCTCCGGACCGGGCCGGGGGACGGGAAAGGATTCAGGCCGGCCCTGGCGCCCGATGTTCTCCAGGCCCTGACCGTACATGTTCCAGGCCAGGGTGTGCTCGGGCAAAGGCAGCCGGCCGCTACGATAAAGGTCGTACTTGTTCATGGGTTTGTTCGGAGTCTGGGGAGGCAGCCAGAGCGGCACTCAGAGTACGCACGGCGTCGGCAGTCTCACAGGCGAGAGCCTGCTGCGCCAACTGCCGGCAGCGCCGGAATTCAAGGCGGCGGATGAGAGCCTTCACGGTAGGCACGGCGGGGGTGTTCACGCTGAGTTCGTCGACCCCCAACCCCAGCAGAATGGGAATCGCCTGCGGGTCGGCGCCCAATTCGCCGCAGACACCGACCCACTTGCCTGCCCGATGAGCAGCCTCTACGGTATGGGCAATCAGGCGCAACACTGCGGGATGGAGACCGTCGGCCAGTGCTGCCAGCTCGGCATGCTGGCGATCCACGGCCAACGTGTATTGGGTAAGGTCGTTGGTGCCGATACTGAAGAAATCGACTTCGGCAGCGAAGATGTCGGCCATCAAGGCGGCGGCGGGTACCTCGATCATCATGCCGGCTTCGATGGCCGGTCCGCCGATATCTACTCGTACCTCGTCCAGCAGAGCGCGGGCCTGCCGCCATTCTTCCACAGTGGCGATCATGGGGAACATGACGCGCAGGGGGCCGCGAGCGGCTGCCTGCAGAATCGCGGTAAGTTGTCGGCGCAGGAGTTCGGGCTGTTGCAGGCACAGGCGAATCCCCCGCACCCCCAGGAAGGGATTGGACTCGGCCGGCTGTGTGAGGTAGGGCAAGGGCTTGTCACCGCCCACATCGAGGGTACGGATGATAACCACCCTGCCCTGCATGGCATCCAGCACTTCGCCGTACACGGCAGCCTGCTCTTCTACCGAGGGGGCCTGGGTGCGTTGCAGGAAGAGGAATTCGGTGCGTAGAAGCCCAATGGCCTCGGCGCCGGCCTCCCTGGCCTGCGCGGCTTCGGCTACGGCTCCGATGTTCGCGGCCACCTCTACCCTATGGCCGTCGAGGGTAACGGCAGGCTGGTGGGCGGCCTGTCTGGCTGCCTGCAAGCTGCGTTGCCGCTCTTCCTGGGCCAGACGCGCTGCCTGGAGTGTCGTTTCCGCCGGTTCAACATGGAGTAATCCTTGTTCGCCGTCCAGGATGGCCGGGGTGCCGTTTGCCAGTTCGAGGATGGCCGGGCCGGCACCGACCACGGCGGGCAGGCCGAGGGCGCGGGCCAGGATGGCCGCATGGGCGGTGGGCGTGCCTTTGGCCGTGCAGAAGCCCAGGATGCGTTGCCTGTCCAGTGTGGCCGTGTCGGAGGGACTGAGATCGTCGGCGACGAGAATGACTGCGTGATCCGGGAGTTGAGGACCTTCGCTGGCTACGCCCAGCAATAGGCGCAAGACCAGCCGACTCACGTCGCGAATGTCTGCCGCGCGGGCGGCCAGCAAGGGATCATCCAGGGCTGCCAGGCTTTCGGCCTGCTGTTCCATCACATCGTGCCAGGCGACCGAAGCGCTGCTACCCTGGCCGATGCGGCCCTCCACCATGCTCAGTAGTTCGGGGTCATGCAGGATTTCCAGATGTGCGGCAAAGATCGCGGCCTCGTCGGCCGCCCCCGCACGGCTTACACGAGCAGCCATCTGTTCGATCTGCCGCCGGGCTTCAGCCAGGGCAGTTGTCAGAGCAGCCTGCTCCTCGCCCAGCGAACGGAAGGTGGGATCGGGTTGGAGAGCCGGGGCAGCTCGCCACTGCCAGATGGGCCCCACAGCCAGGCCCGGCGCGGCCGGCAAACCGCGGATCACCCGCGCGCCCGGCTCTGCCAGGCGGGGAGCAGGCGCAGTTGCCACGGGCGCGGCAGGGGCCGAAGCGACCGACGCGCCATCTTCCCCCAGGCCGGACGTTACCAGGGCCACCAGCGCCTCCAGTGCCGCCGCTTCATCTTCGCCCTCGGCCGTGATCTGTATGTCGGCGCCCTGTTCGACACCCAACTTCAAGAGCGAGATCATGCTTTTGGCGTTGGCCTCTTTGCTGCCGTGCTGTACGCGAATGCTTGCCCGGAACTTTTTTGCTGTGTCGACAAACAGGCGCGCGGGGCGGGCATGAAGGCCGGTCGGGTTGTGAATCGTAATGGTTGCGGTTTTCATGCGGGTGGCTCACAGAGGGGAGGGTCTTTTCACACGTCGACAGCGCGTTCGGCACCCAGAATCTGCAGGATCACCTGCGGGTCCTCGGTTTCGATGAGTTGCCGGGTGAGGGTTTCGTCCTCGACGGCATCGGCCAGGTTGGCGAGTACGCTCACGTGTTCATCCGAGGAAGCAGCGATACCGACGACGAGATAGGCTTTTTCTCCGGGCTCCCATTCCACGCCTTGGGGAACCTGCACCACCGAAATCGCGGTCTGGTAGATCTGCTGGCGGTTATCGAACTGGCCATGGGGAATAGCAACGCCGTTGCCGAGATAGGTAGACATGGTCTCTTCGCGAGCCAACATCCCCTCGACGTAGGCAGGTGCCACGCAGCCGCCGGCCACAAGTAGTTGGCCTGCCAGGCGAATCGCCTGTTCTTTGCTGGTCGCTGTTGCCCGTAGCAGGATGCGGTCCAGGGTGAGGATGGACATGGGACTACTCCAGATTGCTGACAATCTCGCCTTGCTCGCTGAAGGCCTGCACGATCTGATCGAAGACGGGATCGTTGAAGAATTGCTTGAATGCCACAACGACGGCATCCGGCGCCTTGCGCTGGACGACCTTGGCCAGGCCCTGGTGGACCACCACGAGCTTGGCATCTGCCGGAATAGCGCGCGCCGCCTTGTGTTGAACGGTCACGCCCTGGACCTTGGCCTTCTTCAACTTTTTCTTCAGCGCGTTCACGCTCATCAGGCTGGAACCCATGCCAGCTTCGCAGGCGAGGATGATGGTTCGTATTTCGGTGGCAGGAACAGAACGAGCCATGATGAACTCCACAGGGTGGGGACAAGGGGGAGTTGTGTCACCTCCCCCTTGTCGGGTTGGGTGTGTGGATCAGGCCAGACCGGGGACGCCGGCAGCTTCCATTTCCATCTCTTCCACTTCTTCGGTTTCGGGGACGGGCCGCACCCGTAGGATGAAGGTGCCGACGACGAAGGAGACCACAGCGCCAATCAGGACGCCTGTGAGCACCGGGAAGTGCTGTCCCCGCGGGATCACGGCCAGATAGGCGAAGATGGAGCCGGGCGAGGGGGTAGCGACCAGACCCGCCTTGGTGATGGAGAACCACAGGTCGGCGCAGAAACCACCGGCAATCATGGCCAGGATCATGATGGGATGGGCCAGCACGTAGGGGAAGTAGATCTCGTGAATGCCGCCCAGGAAGTGGATGATGATCGAGCCAGGAGCAGACTGCTTCAGCAGGCCTTTGCCCGCCACGTAGTAGGCCACGAGCAAGCCCAAACCGGGACCGGGATCCGTCTCCAGCAGGAAGAGCAGAGAGCGACCGGCTTCCGAAACCTGCTGCACGCCCAGGGGTGCCAGAATGCCGTGGTTGATGGCGTTGTTCAGGAAGAGTACCTTGGCAGGCTCGATGACGAAGGCGGCCAGAGCAATGATGTTGCGATCGACCAGGAATTGCACGATGGAGCCAAAGAAGTTGCTGATGCCCTGCACCACGGGGCCTACGACCAGATACGCCACCAGCACCAGGATGATGGCCAGGATGCCGGCCGAGAAGTTGTTGATGAGCATCTCGAAGCCCACGGGGATGCGGTCTTCCAGACGTTCATCGATCTTGTGGATGGCCCAGCCACCCAAAGGTCCCATGATCATGGCTCCCAGGAACATGGGAATCTCGGTGCCGACCACGACCCCCATGGTTGCCGCGGCGCCAACCACGCCACCGCGGGTGCCGTACACCATCTTGCCGCCGGTGTAACCGATGAGGATGGGCAACAGATAGCGGATCATCGGTCCGACGAGGGAGGCGAAGTTCTCATTGGGCAGCCAGCCGGTGGGGATAAAGAGGGCGGTAATCAGACCCCAGGCGATGAAAGCGCCGATGTTCGGGATGATCATGCCGGCCAGAAAGCCGCCTAAAGCTTGCATTCGTTCTCGCATGGTGAGTCTCCTATGAGGTAAAGAGGTAAGGTGAGGACGATGGTGTCACCAACGGTGTTGCGCAGGCACCGGGTGACGGGCGGAGACGCTGGCGTCTCCAGAGCGAATAGCGGCCGCTAATTGAACCCGTGGTCAGGTATGCCGGTGTTCGGCAAGCCAATTGGTTATGGCTTCGACATCTTCGGGCAGCAGGAGAGGATGTACCTGAATGATGTCTATATGAGACGGTAGATCTTGACTGATGGGAGCCGTCGTCAGGATCAGATCCACAGAGGGGAGGTAGTGGCGGTGCAGGTGCCGCATCGACGCTATCTCGACGTGTTGCAGGCGGGGAAAACGGGCCTGGATCCGTGCCATGAGGAGCTGGGACGTGGCCATACCGCTGGGACACACGAGCAGAATGCGGTAGGGCCGGTGGGGTTGCTCACGAACGTACGCCGCCCGCAGCAACAGAGCGATGTTGCACGTATCCGAGGCTGCCAGGGTGACACCGGTCAGGCCGGCAATATGGCTGTTGAGCTGTTGGGCCAGGGTGTACTCCCGGGTATATCCGGCCGGTAGCTGGGTCTCGGGCGTGGTAACGGGTTGCCAGAGGGCAAACAGGCGGCGAACATAGGCAGGCACCAGGTGCATTAACAAGCCTTCTCGTAGGGCAGCATCTTGCGCCAGGCCGGGTAGCCCGTAGGCCGCCGCCACCTCCTGCATGAAGTCATCGACCAGGACCTCAAGGCGAGGTTCAACGCCCGCATCGCCGGACCACAGCTCGTTGCGCGGCACCGCCAGAAGGGAAATCGCGGTCCAGGCCACCTCCGGCAGGGGCCAGGATTGGCCGTGGGACCAGCTCATGCGCTCTGCCAGGGCTGCCGCGACTTCCCACAAAGGGAGCTCTCTCAACCAGGATATGGCTTCAGGCGGCGGCTCGGCGAGCTGACCCTGGCGCACGCGTTGTCGTTGAATGGCAAAGGCAAGGGCAAGGGCAAGGGCGCCATCATCACTGAAACGGCTGCTCATCTGCGTCTCGGCGCGGGCCACATGACGCAGGGTGGCCTTGACATCCAGGGCCTTCAACCATTGGCGGGCCGTGTCGACAAGTTTGCATGGCGGCAACTCCGATGCGGCGAAGGCGATGCCTTTGCCGTACGAAACCGAGATCATACCGTCGGCTTCCGGGAGATCTCCCCAGATCAGGGCGGCAAGGGCCTGGCGTTTGTCTTTCTCGCTGCCATCCACCCACACGCCATAGTTGCGACGCTTTTTCAGGGCCAGCCGGTGTTCGGGGAGCCACGCCGCCAGATGGTCAAGATCGGCGAGGATGACACGACGGGAAGCCCGGGCCGCCTGCTGCAACTGATACAGAATGAGGGGCTGGTCTGCGATCAGGAGCTGCAAAGCCAGCAGCCGGCGGCGCCGCGGGCCGCTCAGCGGCATATTTTGGTTCTTGCCCTCGAGCAAGGCCTGCAAGGCTGCCCGTTTCTGTGAATCGCTCCCCTTGACCGTCATACCCACCCCCGGTTGAGCCAGCAGGACAAGCCCCCGTACTGCCAGCCAGCCGCTCACGCCGCGCAAACTGTATTGCACTTGGCGGGAACTCAGCTGCAGACGAGCACCCAGCTCAGAGGCGCTGATCGGGGCCTTGGCGACCAGCAGATGTTCTAGCAGGTTCCGTTGGCGGGGTGTCAGATCGGTCATTTGCCTGAAAGGTGATGAGGAGGCGTCTGGCAGAAAACGGCAGCCAGTAGACCAATGGTGCCACCATTATAGCAGCCTTGTGCGCTACCCGCGCGGCCAATTAGGCTATGCCTCCGCGCTGAGCCCATGACAAAACGATCTTTATTCCCCTTCAGTTCCGGAGTAATCCCCTCTTCAAATCCGTGGACACCGTGACAGAAGGAGCCCTCGTTCCCGCCCTCCTTCTAAGCTGCGCGGAGTCAGACGCGACCGGTCGACCGTCGCTCTGTGTGGGCGCCGATACGTACGCGGCGTCGCCCCAAGTCAAACGATGCCCACTCAACGCCCCAGGCGGGGCAGAAACAGACTGTGCCGACCGGCTACGGCTTGCACCGGCCCATAGCGCCGGCCATCGGACAGGGTCTCCACCTGATACCAATATCCGGCTACTCCGACGGTGTAGTCTGTCCAACTGTACTGGGCGCCCGCAGGATCGGAAGCGGCCGGGATGCGCTGGCTCACAGGCTTGTAGGGGCCCGATTGTGTTGCCGCCCGCCATACGACAAAGCCGTCCCCTTCGCCGGCGGCTGCGGTGGTCCACCGTACCACCACCTTGCCGCCTTCCACGGTAGCCGTTAGATCGTAGAGGGTGGGACCCACGGCGACCGGGCGACTCAACCCGCCGGGATCGACGATACGACCGTTGGCCTGCAGGTCGGCATCACCCCGCAGCCCGTCGGTCAGGTGCAGTGTGATCGATGTGCTTCCCATGACAGCGCCGGTCTCGCCATCGTAGAGGAAATCGTACCAGTGCGGCTCGGGCTGCCCCGGTACGCCACTGTGCTTGTAGTAGTGCAGCAAGGTCGGAGCGGTGGGGGGCAGGATCAGCTCGACGGTGAGGCTCCGGCCGGGTGTGAGGTCCGGCAGGACGAAGGAGAACAGCCCCAGGGGGAAGTCCAGAGGTTGGGGCAGGGTGGAG
>RFJM01000314.1 GCA_003694905.1 Caldilineae bacterium | reverse complement strand
GTGCTGGACTGGATTCGCAGGCGCTGTGAGGCAGCGGGATGGGGCGAGATCTATGTGGATCCGAGGGAGATGGCGGACGCCCTGGGGTTCGACGAAGACCGGGAACTGGGTATCCACCTGCACCTGTTGGAGGAACTGGGGTTCATTCGCCGAGGTATTGATGTGACGCTCAAGGCCAGTGCACGGCTGTTGGCTCCGTTGGATGTGGTGACTGCTCAGGCTCAAAAGTTAGCTCCTGGGCCGGTAGGAGAGGCAGTTGGACAAATGTTAGCAGAGCAAGGGATCGGTCCGGTGGCCCGGGGCGAAGTGCGGTTGGTTGAGGGGGCATTGACGAAAGGGGTATCGCCGGCGGCATTAGACGATGTGCTCTACCGACTGGCCCTGCGTGGAGTCCTCATCTACCGCGCCTTTGCCCGGGCGTTTGCTCTGACTCCGGGGCCAAGGATGCTGACCAACGCTCCGTTAGACCTGGATGTGGGGGAAGTGCGCCGGGTGCGGGAGGAGATGGAAGCCAACCTGGCGGCGATGAAGCGATATGCCGAGTCATTGGGTGTCGGTGACTGTTTGCGGGAGGAGATCCTGCGCTACCTCGGAGCCGAGAAGCCACCCACCAGAGCCGACCAGTGCTGCTCGCTGTGCGATGTAAACCTGACCGTGCCCTGGGCCGACGAGCCACTGTGGGAGGACCTGGCCGATCCAGGACGCTACCACGATGCCAAGTACGTGGTCTTGAAGGCAGTAGCCTGGAACGCAGGATTGGCCAGCGTGAGGGGGCGGGCGCCTTATGGAGCCTGGACGTTGGCGCAGATCCTGTTGGGGAACGACTACATGGCCACGAAGTACGAGACGGATGCGGAGCGGAAGAAGGCCCGGCGTCAACTTATCGTAGCGAGCGAGCACTTTGGTGTGCTCGAAGGCCTGCGTGGTGGTACAGACACGGTGCTGGGGCTCATTGATGAGTTGCGGAATGAGGGATATGTGGCGGATGTAGAGCGGCGGTGGGAAAGGGGCAGGTACAGGTATCCCGTTCCCACGGAAAAGGGTTGGGAGCGCTTGGAAGAGGGAAGGCTATTCGATTGAGGAGGGGGAATAGCATCTCCCGCAGCGCGGTGAGGGTGAAATCGGAACTGGAGCGCCGCTTCTTGCAGCACCTGTACGAGACCGGCCGTCGCCTGCCGGACCAGGCCCAGCCCCTGCTGCCCGACTACCCGGCCCGTCCTGACTTCTACTACGAAGAGGCCCGCGCCTGCGTCTTCTGCGATGGCCCCGTCCACGACCAGCCCGAGGTCCGGGCGGAGGACGACCGCGTACGTGGAGACCTGCGGGACCTGGGCTACCGGATGATCGTGATTCGCTACGATCAGGACCTGGAGGAGCAGACCCAGAAGTATGCCGATGTGTTCGGCTGAGAGCCGCGGGCTGCGATGGTCCTTGCACCTCTCTCCCGCTTCACGGCGGTTGGCAGGGAGATGATTGACGGCCCGGAGGTACGGGAGGAGCGACGAGGCACCATCATCTAAGGAAGACGTTTGACATTTGAGGGTTTTGCCTGTAAAATGGAGTATACTCAGCAAATTCGGGAAATATCGGAATTAAGGAGGAATGGCTGATGATTATCACAAAAGTCGGACGCCGCGGGCAGATTACCATTCCTCGGCAGGTGCGACAGTGGCTGAATCTCCAGGAACAAGACCGGGTGGCCTTCATCCGCGCAGGCAACGCCGTGATGCTCTTGCCTCTCACCCACACCCTTCTGGAGATGCGCGGCAGCGTGCCCGTCGAAGGACCCCAGGATTTCCAGGCCATCCGGCAGCAGGTCATTGCAGAACACGGACAAAGGATAGGCAAGGGTGAAGCCTGAGACCGTTTTTGTGGACACGAACCTGTTTCTGCGCTATCTCACCAACGACGTGCCGGAGCAGGCGGACGCGGTGGAACGCTTGCTCCGCCGGGCCATGGCCGGAGAAGTGCACCTTTTGACCAACGAACTAGTCATCGCCGAGATCGTGTGGACGCTCGAATCCTTCTACAAACAGAGCCGCAAGGACATTATGGACAAAGTGCTCGCCATCCTGAACACCCCTGGACTGGAGGTTGCCAACGGGACGGTTGTCCTGCAGGCCATTGTCTGGTATATGGAGAAGAATGTGGACTTCATTGATGCCTATAATGGTGCCTGGATCCTTGCGCAAGGTTTGCACGCCGTGTACACGTTCGACCGCAAGCATTTCCCCCGTTTAGAAGGCCTGAGGACGTTCATGCCCGGCGAATAGTTCTCTTGCCGAACAAGAAGAGATGTCATTGGAGGTTACCAATGCCTATAATCGGTGTTCGGGAACTGCGCGAGCGCACGGTGGATATCTTGCGTCAGGTGCGGGAGGAGAAAGCGGAGTACATCATCACGTACAAGGGCCGTCCCATCGCTATCCTCTTACCCCTCGCTGAGCAACAGGTAGAAGAAGCGATCCTGCAAGTGGGCAAGCAACACGTCACAGGCGGTTGGGAGTCCTACATCCGTCTGGCCGAGGAATTGCGAGAAAACTGGCCTCAAGGTCGCGACACGCAAGCTGTCTTGGACGAAATCCGCGAATCGTAACCCATGTTCACCATTGACGCCAGCGTCTACATCAACGCATTAAACCCCAATGAAGCTGGCTCAGCAGAAAGCCAGACGTTTTTGGCGCGTGTTCACCGGCAAGGGGTCACCGTCTTTTCACCCACATTGCTATTGGTAGAACTGGCAGCCGCCGTAGCCCGTGTTTTCAATGATACACAGCGAGGGATCGCCTACGCTCAGTCTGTCCAACGGCTTCCCGGCCACGTGTGGCTCGCTCTCGACCCAGGGCTGGCCGTGACTGCTTTAATCCTGGCTGCTCAACACCGCCTACGGGGGGCGGACGCCGTTTATACAGCAGTAGCTCAGCAAACGGGCGCTGTTTTGGTAACGTTGGATCATCAGCAGTTATCGCGACTCCCCCGGTCTGTGCGGGCCATAACACCGGCCGAGGCCCTGACCCAGTTAGGAGGCGGGAATCCATGACCCACCCACCATCCCCGGCTCACCACTCACCACCCGCCACTCCCCATTCGCCCGGCACCCTTGTCTCCGTTCGTGGCCGGGAGTGGGTTGTCCTGCCTTCCGACAACCCAGATTTGCTGTTGCTCCGCCCTCTGAGCGGCAGCGAGCGGGAGATCGCCGGCATCTACCTGCCCCTGCGGCTGGAGGAGGTGCAACCGGCAACTTTTCCCCTCCCTGATCCCTTGCAGGCCGGCGATTTCGCCTCCGCTATGCTGCTGTGGGATGCGGCACGCCTCTCCCTGCGCAGCGGGGCCGGACCGTTCCGCTCTATGGGCCGCATCTCCGTCCGCCCGCGGCCCTACCAGCTTGTGCCGCTGCTCATGGCATTGCGCCTGGACCCCGTGCGCCTGCTCATCGCCGACGACGTGGGCGTGGGCAAGACCATCGAGGCCGGCCTCATCGCCCGCGAGCTGCTGGATCGGGGCGAGATCCGCCGGCTGGCCGTCCTCTGTCCGCCTTACCTGTGCGACCAGTGGCAGCGCGAGCTGGCCGACAAGTTCCACATCGAGGCCGTGGTGATCCGCTCGGGCACCGTGGCCCGGCTGGAGCGGGCACTGCCGCGCCAGGACCTGAGCATCTTCCAGTACTACCCGCACATCATCGTCAGCGTGGATTTCGCCAAATCGGAGCGCCGCCACCACGCCTTCGAGCTCCACTGCCC
>RFJM01000035.1 GCA_003694905.1 Caldilineae bacterium | reverse complement strand
GTACCGATCTGCTCGCCGTTGTAGAGCATGGGGGCCTGGTCTTTCTCACCTTCGCCGATCACGATCACGCCGTCCATGTCCACGGTCGAAAGCACCGCGCGCATGGCGTCCACCGCGGCCTGGTCTCCGGCCTTGCGGTCGCCCGTGCCCATGTACTGAGCGGCGGCCAGCGCTGCAGCCTCGGTCACGCGCATCAATTCGATTGAGAGATTACGTTGGGGGCGTTCGCTCATGATTCTCACCTACATCGAGACAGGAACAGAAGAACTCAACGCCTGACGAAAACGGGCGATATTGGTTGCCACATCGGCCTGGGTGTTGAAAATAGCCGAACCTGCCACCAGCACGGTCGCACCGGCCTCGGCTACATCCGCGGCATTCTCAGCCTTGATGCCACCGTCTACCTCGATCTCCACGTTTGCGGCCAGACCGCGCGTGTCCAACATCTTCCGCAGCCGTGCGATCTTGTCGGTGCTCGAGGCGATATACCGCTGGCCCCCGAAACCCGGATTGACCGACATGATCAGCACCAGATCCACGTCCGGCAAGATCTCTTCCAACACCCCCAGCGGGGTCGCGGGGTTGAGCGCCACGCCGGCGGCCACACCGAGCTCCTTGATCTGCTGTATCGTGCGGTGCAGATGGACGCACGCCTCGGCGTGGACCGTCAGCATGTCGGCGCCGGCCTGGGCGAAGGCGGGCAGTAGATGCTCAGGCTGCTCCACCATCAGATGCACATCCAGCGGGCAGCGCACCAGCGGGCGCAGCGAGCGGACGATGAGGGGACCGATGGTCAGATTAGGGACGAAACGACCATCCATCACGTCAATATGAATCCAATCTGCGCCGGCCGACGCGGCCGCCTGTACCTGGGCGCCGAGTCTGGCAAAGTCGGCCGACAAGATGGAGGGAGCCAGTTTCACGTTCATGAACGCATTCACCCTGATGGGGACAGATGGAGAAGGGTTGACAGGAAATGGCGGGCACTAATGTCCCAGGGGAACCGGTGCATAACGCATCCCCTTCCTCTTGCTGCTGTGGCCTGGGAAAAGACGGGCCTTGGGATAGATGTAGCGGTTGGCCACACTGACGGCGATGGCCGCCTGGGCAAAGCCGGTGGCGATCAGGTTGATCTTGGGCGCACCCTCAGGCTGGGTGATGTCACCCGCAGCAAATACGCCCGGCAGGTTGGTGGCCATGTGGCCATCCGTGCGGATGGCCCGCTTGTGGAGGTCCAATCCCCAGTTCTGAATGGGGCCGATATTGGAACGAAAACCGATGCAGATGAGGATATCGTCTACCGGCAGGCGGTGCTCATCGTCGGTCTCGGTATGTCCGATAACGGCTGCTTCCACATGTTCGTTGCCCAGCACCGCGCGCAACACATGATTGGTGATGACCGAGACCCGGCTCTTCGCCAGGGCCAGCACACTGCGTTCGTGCGCCTCAAAATGGTCATAGCGATGGATGAGCGTGATCTCCCGGGCCCAGTTTTGCAGCTCCAGCGCCCAGTCCACGGCCGTATCGCCACCGCCGACGACGAGCAGACGTCGGCCCAGGAATGCTTCCTTGTCGCGGACGATGTAGTGCACCCCCTTTCCCTCGTACTCTGCCGCCCCGGGCACCCGCAGTCGATTGGGCTCGAACGCTCCCACGCCCGCACAGATGATCACCGCTTTGGCGCGGTAGGTGCCAAGCCGGGTCCGCAGCAGCTTGTGTTCCGTCTCCGGCTCCACCTCCAGCCCTTCCACAGCCTCGTCGAAGTGAAATTCCGCGTCGAACTGTCGTGCCTGCTTCCACAGATGTTGCACCAGATCGCGGGCCAGGATGGCGGGGAATCCCCCTACATCATAGATGTACTTTTCCGGGTATAGTGCGCTCAGCTGCCCGCCCGGTCGTTCCAGAGCTTCGAATACGATCACGCGCAGGTCGCGCATGCCCGCATAGAAAGTAGCATACAGACCGGTGGGGCCGGCGCCGATGATGGCGACATCGTAGACTCGTTCGTTCATCTCGAAAGGCCAAAAAATGATTGCGCGGATGTAGCCCTATCCTAGCCTCTTCCCTTGCACAAGGGAACACCCCTCCGGATCAAGTTCTCCACCCCATGCGGGTAGCCGCCCTACCCGTTCGGGTAGGGCGCGAACCCGCGCGCTCAGTCTTCCGGGTGTGCCTGCATCCAGGCTCGCGTCGCCTCGGCCCGATTACTCACGCCCAGCTTGCCGTAGAGATTCTTGCAATGGAACTTGACCGTGTTCTCGCTCAGGTGCAGGCGCCGGGCGATCTCCTGCGTGGTGAGCCCCTCGGCAATTAGGGCCCACACCTCGCGCTCCCGCTCTGTCAACGTGTCTGCTGCCGACGCCTCGCGTTGCAGCAACCTGGCCTGCAAAGCCTGCGGGAACACCACATTGCCGGCGGCAACCTGCCGTATGGCCTCTACGACCTGCCTGGGGGCTCCGGTCTTCAAGGCGATACCATGCGCACCCAACTCCAGCGCCCGGTGCCATGACTCCACATCGCTCAGCGCGGTCAATACCAACACTCTCACACCGAGCCCCCGCTCCCGAATCACCTGAAGGACCCGATATCCGTCCATCTCGCCCATATGCAGGTCCAATACCAGGACATCGGGTCGCCACGTTTCCAGGTGCTCAACCAGCACGCGACCGTCCGTAACCGCGGCAACCACACGCATTTCCGGCACCCGCTCCAGCCGGGCGCGCAGCCCTTCCAGCACAAGTTCATGATCGTCTGCCAGCACCACGCGAATCGGTTCACTCATACGTCGGCACCCGCACATGAATCTTGGTTCCCATGTTGGGAGCACTTTCCACACGCAACTCGCCCCCCACCAGGTGCACCCGCTCGCGCATCCCCCGCAGGCCGATATGCTGGCTGGCTTCGGTCGCCTGGGGGCCGGTAAGCGGCGGGGGTGCAAAGCCCTTGCCATGATCCCACACTTCCAGGTAGATCCAGTCCTGATGCGCCCACACGTGCACAAAACACTCGTCCACGCCGGCATGCCGCCAGACGTTCGCCAGCGCTTCCTGCAGGATGCGATAGAGCGCGATCTTGATGCTCACCGGAGCAGGAGGCAGGCTTTCGGCCGTCTGGTAGTGCACTCTCAGACCCGTGAGCTGCTCCTGTTGCAGGACCAGCGATCGCAGCAGTTCCAGGATATCCCGTTCGGCGAAATTGGGGGAGTGAAAGGCCGTGAGAAAGACACGGATTTCCGAGAGGGCGGCCTCCAGCAGACCGGTACAGCGTTGCAAGGGCACTTGCGCATCTTCCGGCCCGGCCTCATCCACGATGTCTTGCAAGATGCTGAGATGGTTCATGGCGGCAAACAACTTTTGCACCGGCCCGTCGTGCAGATTCAGGATCAACTGCGCCAACTCCTCTTCGGTCACACGCAGCAGCCGCCGCGAGGCCGCCAGCTCCTGCCAGCCGAAATCCGCGCTCTGCACATCCAGGAGATGGTCGATGGCCAGGGCAAAGGCCTTCAGCAGGCGCCTGTCCTCCTCGCGCCATCCGGCACCGTCGAGGCGATGGGCGACCAGTACGGCCGCTTCCTCGCTCTCGCCGCGGGGACGCAGGGGAACGCGCAGTAGGTCAGGGCGGCGTTCAAGCAAGAGAGTGCGCCAGCCCTCCCCTGTCAGCCGCCCCGCACGGGCCAGAACATGCGGGTGGACGCCCGCGCTTTCCGCAAGCACCACCGCCGCCGCGGTGAAATCGCTCCCTTCTACCAGGCCTTCCAGGAGCGTGGAGACAAGGGCCAGAACGGAACGAGGCATAAGGGCAAGGGCAACCCTGAACAACGAGATGCAGCGGCACCCGAAATGGATCAGGAGGTGTCTGCGTCTTGTGCCGGAGATCCGGCAGCTTCCCCTGCCGGCTGGGCCGCAGGCCGCGCCGGTGGCCGCTCGCGGGCCGTATCGGCGACCGCACCGCTGATCATCAGTTGCTGGCGCTGTTCAGGCGGCAGGGTGATGTAAGAATCGCCGTATGCCTGCAGACCGGCCACGGCGTGCAGGGGAAAGCCGTGGATGGTACGAACCAGGATGATGGTGAAGGGATTGTAGGAAGTGAGCAGATGTAGATTCAGCAAGGCAGCGCGGGCACCGAGGTCCGAGGTCTTGAAGCTGCCGGCCTGAGGTACGGCCAACAAATCGATGGTAATGGGTGTGACCGCGGTCTGGTCGTTGAGATGGATGCAGGGCTTCGACCACTGATACAGGCTGTTCAGGAAATCGTGAGTGAGGTGTTGGGGCACGACTCTGGGCAGGAGCTCTTCCACATCCACATTGGCCAGGGTGATGGGCTGGCAGAGCCGGGTGGTGTAGCGGTCCAGAACCAGCCGGAATGCTTCGGTCAACCCCTTGACGCCGGAATCCGAGCCGTCCTCGCTCGGGCGCCGGCCACGATCCCGCAAGACGGCCTGACGCCAGGCCCGGCGCACACTCGCCTGGGCACCCGGCACCTGGCGAAAGGCCTGCTGCACAGGATGCTCGGGCACAGGGGTCGGC
>RFJM01000313.1 GCA_003694905.1 Caldilineae bacterium | reverse complement strand
GGAACAGGACGAAGCCGGCAACCTCCTGGCCCGTCTGCCCGGTGAAGGGGACCCGGTACTGCTCAGCGCGCACATGGACACGGTCGGAGAAGATCGGGGCATCCGCCCGGTGGTACGAGATGGTGTTGTCTACTCGGAGGGCGATACCATCCTGGGTGCTGACGACAAGTCGGGCGTCGCCATTATTCTCGAGAACCTGGCCCTGCTGCAGGAACACCCCGACATCCGCCACCTGCCTGTCGAGGTGGTAATCACGGTGGGAGAGGAGAGGGGCCTGCTGGGGGCCAAAGCCTTCGATGTAAGCAAACTCCAGGCCAAATGGGGCATCGTGCTCGATGCGGGTGGTCCGGTAGGCACCCTTGTCTACTCCGCGCCTTCTCAGAACTATATCGATGCGACGGTCATCGGTCGCAAAGCCCATGCCGGCGGCGAACCGGAAAAGGGTATCAACGCCATCAAAGTCGCGGCCGAAGCCATCGCCGCCATGCCCCTGGGCCGCATCGACGAAGAGACAACCGCCAACATCGGGGTCATTCGCGGTGGTGAGGCGACCAACATCGTGCCGGACCGGGTGGAAATGCGGGGTGAGGCTCGCAGTCGCAACGAAGCCAAGCTGGAAAAGCAGACCCAGGCCATGCTCGAGGCCCTGCACGAAGCCGCTGCCCGCCACGGTGCCTCCGTCGAATTCAATGTTCGGGAAGCCTTCAAAACTTACCGCATCACGCCGGACCAACCGCCTTATGCTGCCGCCGCCCGTGCTATGGAAAGCCTGGGCATCACCCTGCGCCCGACCATGAGCGGCGGCGGCACCGACGGCAACATCTACACCGCGGCGGGAGTCCTTTGCACCCCCCTCTCCACCGGCATGACCGACGTCCACACCCCCGATGAACACATCGCGGTGCAAGATATGGTGGACGCAGCACGCATCATTGCCACTATCCTCACCCAGGACCATCACCCCTGAATCTGAAGGAGGAACCTCGTGGGCGAATGGCTGCGGTCGATCAACGAGGGGAGTATCCCCTTGCTGGTTGCCATACAAAGCGGGCAGACCGGGGGGCTCACGGCCTTTATGCGTCTGATGAGCCAGCTGGGCACGCCCTACTTCTATCTCCTCTTCTTTCCTTTCCTTTACTGGGTCATCTCCAAACGGCTGGGTATCCTGGCGGGGCTGGCCCTGCTGGTCAGCACAACGTTGGGCGACTGGAACAAGTGGTTCTTCAAGCTACCCAGACCGCCATCGCCGCCGGTGCAACACCTGTGGGAGGAGACCTCGCCCGGCTTTGTCAGCACTCACGCCTCCAACGCCACGGCCATCTGGGGTAGCCTGGCCGTACTTGTGCACCGCGGCTGGCTGACCGTGCTGGCCGTGCTGCTGATCCTGCTCATCAGCTTTTCCCGCCTCTATCTGGGCGTGCATTTCCCTGCCGACGTGGCAGGCGGCTGGTTGGTCGGGCTGGTCACGCTGTTCATCGTCTTGCGCTTGGCCGAGCGGGTGAAGCCGCGCGTGCTGGCCTGGTCTCCGGCCGTGCAGGTTGTCGCCGCAGCTGCGCTGTCGGCGCTGGTCTTGCTGCTCTTCCCCGGTGATTGGGAAGGCGTGCGGCCGGCAGGTGATGGCGTGCGCGACGCAGCTCTGCTCTTCGGACTCCTTATCGGGCTGGTATGGGACCACCACAGCCTGCACTTTCAGGTGAGAGGAACCTGGCCCCGGCGACTCTTGCGCTTCGTGCTGGGACTGGTGTTGGTACTGCTGGCCTACTTCGCCCTGGACATCCTCTTCGGAATCATCGCCGGCGAAGCGGTATGGCTGCAGCAGTCTCTGCGCTTTGTCCGCTACGCGGTCGTTGGTTTTGTCATTCCCGGCGCGGGGCCCTGGCTCTTCCAGCGCCTGCGACTGACCTGAGCGCACGCGAGCGGGCTCAGTGCCGGGGCCACCGGCTCGTCGCCGAAACCGGCGCCAGGAAGGAGGCAATGCGTAGCCGCCAGAGCACACGCCGCAGGTCTCGCCACAGACGATAGGCCTGCCTGTCCCGGGGCTGGGCTGCGGGTGGCGCGTACGCGCGCAGCTCCAGCGCTTGCGTCAGCGCGCGGATGTGACGGACCGCTGCTCTGGCCTCCGCGCCGTTTGCGGAGCCGAGCAAGTGCTGCTGCCAGAGCGCCGCGTATTCGGTGGGGGTGTACCAGGGCGCGGGCGGCACCCCCAGGCGCGCGCCCCAACGCTCCAAGCGCAGGTAGACGTGTTGCCAGGGGTTCTGGGCCGAACGCCGCAGGCGCAGGTCCTGGAACCACATCCACAGGCCCCCCAACGCCACCATCACCACGAACAACAATGCTCCCCAACGCCAGTAGCCGTAAAGCAACCAGGCGCGGCGCCGTAGTTGCTCCAACTGCGTGTCCAGCTCCGGCACCTCCGCCGGCGCGGGCGCGGTAGTGCTCAGCGGCACACGCACATAGACCGGTTGCGCAGCGGTCGGCTCAAACGGTATCCAGCCGTACTCGCCGAAATAGATCTCCGGCCACGAGTGGGCATCTGCCTCCACCACGAAGAAACTGTTGGTCTCTGCATCATAGTCGCCGGCGGCATAACCCACCGCCAGCCGTGCCGGCAGCCCCAGACTGCGCGCCATGACCACCATGGCGGTAGCGTAGTAGTCGCAGTAGCCCTTGCGCAAATCGAACAGGAAATAGTCGGCAACATCCACCCCCTCAGGTGGTTCGGGGACATCCAGAGAATAGGGATATGCCCGCAGATAGGCTTCCAATGCCTTCGCCTGCTCATAGGCGTTGGGAGCAGACCCGGCCACCTCGCGGGCCAGGGCGCGCACCCGCTCGGGTACCGAGTCGGGCAGGGTCAGATAGGCAGCCAGGGCCGGATCCGGGGGTATCTGCACCTTCCGCAGTGCCTCCTCAGAGACATTGGGGATGTCCGAGATCACCGTATACGTACGCTGCCGTACCTCCAGCCCCGCGGCATCGGCTTCGCCGCGTAGATGAACCCGGTAGGGTCGATCCGCAGACAGAGGATCGGCCAGTGCATACAGCCAGAACGGCGTCTCCTTGATAAAGGAGACCTGTTGCCGTACGGTACGCCGCGCTACGGGCAGCTGTGGCAGCCATATCTGACCGGGGTCAAAACGCTCCACAGCCAGGCCCGCGGGATTGGCCCAGCCTCTGCCGTTGTAGAGAGAATAGGTAACGCCTCGCCAGCGGATGTTTGCCCGCAGCGCGGGATCGGCGAACGGCTCCTCCAGGCTCACCTGCATGATCGCCCGTTCCTGCAGTTCGGGGCTCCCCCCAAGCAGATGGGCTCGAGGCAATGTCTCGCCTCCCGCCAGCCCGCCGCCGACCAGGCTGCGAGGAACGCGATCCGGCTCGGGGAAGAACCCTTTTAGCGCCTTCTCAAAGCTCGTGTAGGGATCGGCGAACACGCGCCAGAAGGCATTGGTCACGAAACCGATGCGGGGATTGGGTGTAACGATCACCAAGAAGGCCATAGCCGACGCCAGCGCCACCCCACTGAAGTACAACTCCAGTCGAAATTCGGGCGAGTAGTCGATCCCCTCGCTTTCCCAACCCTTTTCCAGAGTCGCCTGTCTTAGCCGCACCATCAGTGTCACCAGGGCAAGCAAGTAGAGCAGCAGCCAGTAGTACTCGGTGCCGCCGAAGAATGTGTTCGCGGCGAGCAAGATGCCTGCCGGGAGCAAGGCTGCGAGTGCCTGATGCCGGCGCATGGTCGCCCAACCTGCCCACGCAGCCACGGCCCACAGCAGCAGAAAGT
>RFJM01000312.1 GCA_003694905.1 Caldilineae bacterium | reverse complement strand
CATGGCCCACAGCTCCGGATCATCCAGAGGAGCAGGATCGAGGCGGTGTATGGTGCTGCGGTGGGGCGCGTTGCGCACAAACTCCGGGTCTTCATAGGCTTCGGTCGCGGCCTGGGCCAGAATGGCCGCGTACTCGTCCAGTTCGGCTCGGGTGTAGGATTCGGTCGGTTCCAGGGTGACAGGCTCGGGCACATACCAGGGATGATGGCTGAGCCAGTATTGGACCCCGAAATCCGCGGCCCGACGTCCCAGGTCCTCGGTGTGGACACCGGTTTCTTCGGCCAAAGCCTGCCAGCTATAGCGCACCTGTTCGATGCGGCGCCGGCCCGGCGCGAAGGGCGCGTCGGCGCCGCGAATGGCCCGTATCTTCTCCAGCAGATAATTGTTGTTCAGCACCGCCACCTCGGCCACTTCACGCAAGCCCTCGGCACCCAGACTCATTACCCAGGCATAGGAACGTAACACCACAGGCACATTGCCGTAGAACATGGCCACCTTGCCGATACTTTGGAGCCGATCATAGTCCAGATAATAACGTTCGCCATCGTATTCGACCACAGGCACCGGCAGGAAGGGCTCCAGTTCCGCGGTGACACCCACGGCGCCGGCGCCCGGCCCGCCCGAACCATGCGGCGACGAAAAGGTCTTGTGCAGATTGAAATGACAAAGGTCGAAGCCTGCTTCTCGTGCACGCGTAATCCCCAGGATGCCGTTGGCGTTGGCCTGATCGTAGACGCAGAGCCCCCCGGCCTCGTGCACGATGCGGGTGAAGTCGGCGATGTGGGGATTGAAGATGCCTGTGTCTTCCGGGTTGGTAATGAACAGACCCGCGGTACGCTCGGAAACCGCGGCTTTCAGTGCCTCCACACTGGGGTAGCCCTGCTCGCCTTCGGGGTAGAGGATGACGACCTTGAAGCCCGCTGCCGCCGCCGCCGCTGCATCGGAGGGATGGGAGAATAGGGTTGTGATGATTTCATCCCGCTGTTCGGCTTCGCCCCTGGCCGCGTGATAGGCGCGCACCATTGAGGCGTTGGCATAAATGGCCGCGGACCCGGCCTGGGGTTGCAGGGAAAAGCGATCCATGCCGGAAATCGCCTTGAGTATCTGCTCGAACCGATACATGATCTCCAGGATGCCCTGCACTGTTGCTTCATCCTGCAAGGGGTGCAACTCGGCCATCTGGGGCAGGCGGGCCAGGCGTTCGTGGACTTTGGGGCTGTATTTCATTGTACAGGTGCCCTGGCCGGCATCGACGATGAGATCCGCTCCCAAGGTCTCCTGGGAGAGCCGCAGGTAGTGGCGCAGGACCTGCGGCTGCGCCAGTTCGGGCAGGGCAGGGGGGCGGCGACGGTGCAGCGCCGGTGGGATGGTGTCCAGGGGATCTCCCACCTGGGCGCGCATCTCCGGCTCGGGTGGGGGCACCAACAGCCCGCGCTGGCCGGGCTGGCTCAGCTCGAAAATGATGGGCTCGTCCCAACGGGCCTGGTGGAAACGACGCAGGTGAGGGGTGCTGGAGGATGGAACGGACATGGGGCAGCGTAGGTCGGTCAGGGTGTGGAGGAGATGGAAGGGGCGAGGATAACGGATAGGGTGTCTACCAGTCGGTCGATGTCGGCCTGGCTGTGGAGTTCGGTAACGCAGTAGAGGGCACTCTGCCCCAGTTCGGGGAATTCGCGGCTGAGATCTTTGCCGCCGAAGATACCGTGCTCGCGCAGGGCCCGGTTGATCTGCTGCACCGTCTTGCCGCTCTCGTCGAAGTTCACCACGAATTCGTTGAAATGGGGCGCCCGGAAGTAGGGGGCACGCACGCCCGGCAACGCATCCAGACGGCGCATGGCATAGGCGGCACGGGTCATGATGCTCTCACCCAGTTCGGCCATGCCCTGGGGGCCCATCAGCGCCAGATAGACGCCCGCGGTGATGGCCCAGAGATTGGCCGCGGTACCGGTGAATTCTCGGGCATGGTCGCGGTGGGCAAAGGAGGTGCGTTCGAAGGCCACATCACCAAAGCCAAACTCGCCGGGGGTCTGCGTGGGCGCGATGCCGTAAAGCCGCGAGGGATATTCCATGACGAAGGTGGGATCATCACGGGTGGCGATGAAGCCGCCATGCCCACCCCCGAACTGCATGTGGATGCCCAGAGGCTGCAGGTCGCCGCAGACGATGTCGGCACCATAGTCCGCGGGAGGTGCCAAGACTCCCAGGCTGATGGGGTTGACATTGACGACGACCAGCGCCCCGTGGTCACGGCTTATCTCCACGATGCCTTCGACCTGGGTTTCCAGAAATCCCAGATATGAGGGGTTTTCGAAATAGACGGCAGCAACCCGGTCATCCAGGGCGGCTTCCAGTGAAGCCAGGCTCATCTGGCCGGAGAGGGGGTCGTAGTCCAGAAGGACCAGTTCCAGGTCGGGCCGGCAGTAGTCGCGGAACTTGGAGAGGCGCTCGGGAGCCAGCGTCCCTGCCAGCAGGGCTCGATCGCGGCCGGTGATGCGTGCGGCCATGCGCAGTGCGGTGGCCGCGGCCTGATAGCCGTCGTAGGTAGGGACGTTGACCACATCCATGTTGAGCAGTTCGCCCATCATGCTGGCATACTCGAAGAGGGCCTGAAATTTGCCGTGATCGGTATAGGTCTGTCCCGCATACGCGGTCAGAAACTCACCCCGGCTGTTGATCTCGTCGCACACGGCCGGGACATGATGCCGATAGCAGCCCGCGCCGAGGAAGCTCAGGTTCTCTTCACAGGTCTGATTGCGTGCCAGCAGTTCCCGGATGTGTCGTTCCAGCCCGGCTTCTGAGGTAATGGCCGGAGGCAGGTCGAGCAGGCCTTGGTAGCGTAGCTCGGAAGGGATGTCGGCGTAGAATTCCTCGATGTCGGAGGCGCCCACTGCTTCCAACATCTCGGCCTTCACCCCTGGTTCGGCGTTGGGAATGTAGGGATGGATGAACGGGTTGCGACTCATGACGGGATTCGTGTTTGCAGGGGAGGCCGGGGCGGGTTCCAGCCCCATCTATCAGGCGCATTTGGCTCAGCCACTGCCGCGGCGGATGTAGGGATCGAGCAAATCGCGCAGACCGTCGCCCAGGAAGTTGAAGCCCATGACGACGGTGAGCATGGCCAGACCGGGGAAGGTGGCAATCCACCACTGCGCGAACTTCTGGCGGCCCATGCTCACCATGGTACCCCATTCCGGCGTGGGCGGGGGAGCACCCAGGCCGATGAAACTGAGGCCGGCAGCGATAAGAATGGCCGCGCCGATGTCCAGACTGGCCTTGACAAAGACAGGGGTGTAGGAATTGGGGAAAACGTGGCGCAACAGAATACGATGGGAGGGCGCGCCCACCGCGCGAGCGGCCTCGATATAGTCGCGCTCTTTTACGGCCAGAACCTGGCCGCGGATCACGCGCGCATAGGTGGGCCACAATACCACCACAATCGCCAGCATGGCATTGTTCAGGCCGGGCCCCAGGGCAGCGGTGATGGCCATGGCCAGGACCAGCGAGGGAAAAGCCAGGAATACGTCCGCGATGCGCATCACCACCTCATCGAAGGTGCCGCCCACATAGCCGGATATGCCGCCGACCAGGATACCGATGACGCTGCTCAGCGCCACGACCAGGATGCCCAGGGGCATGGAGATGCGCGCGCCGTAGAGCACGCGGCTGAAGATATCGCGTCCCAGCTCATCCGAACCAAACCAGTGCACGCGGTTGGGCGGTTCCAGGCGATGCGAAAGGTCCTGGGCCAGGTGGTCGTAGGGGGTGATGTAGGGGGCCAGGATGGCGATGAGCAACCAGATCAGGATGATGGCAGTTCCCGCCATGGCGGCGTTGCTGCGCCGAACCAGCCGAATTGCCCCCCACAGGCGCCGGATACGGCTTCGTTCCTCTTCGTGGAAGATGTCTCTGTCGATGGCAAGGGGCGTCTGGCTCATGCGTCAACCTCCGATGCGGATGCGAGGGTCGAGCAGGCCGTAGCTGATATCCGCGGCCAGGTTGACGAGGATGTAGGTGGTGGCAATGATCACGGTGACGCCCATGATTGCCTGCAAGTCGAGGAAACTGGCGGCATTCACGGCATAGCGCCCCATACCCGGCCAGGAGAAGATGGTCTCGGTCAGAACTGCACCCGACATCAGATCGCCGAAAGCGAGACCGACAACGGTGACGGTCGGGATCAGGGCATTGCGCAGGGCATGCCGCAGGATCTGGGCAGAACGGCTCAGACCCTTGGCCTTGGCCGTGCGCATATAGTCCTGCCCCAGCACATCCAGCAGGCTCGAGCGGGTCATGCGTGAGACCGCGCCCATGGTGTAGGCGCCCAGCACCAGAGCAGGTAGCAAGAGATGGGCCAGGGCGTTGCGCAGGGTAGCCCACTGGCCCGTCAACAGGCTGTCGAGGGTGTAGAGGCCGGTGATGTGCGGTGGGGGTGGGATATCGGCGTCGAGGCGGCCGGGTCCGGGTAGCCAGTCGAGATGGAAGTAGAAAACGTTGAGTAAGAGGAGTCCCAGCCAGAAGACGGGAACCGAGACACCGATCAGTGCCAGGATACGGGCCAGATGATCGGGCCAGCGGTCGCGGAAGATGGCCGCCACCACACCCAGGGGGATGCCGAGAAAGACCGTGAAGACCATGGCAGCCAGGGTGAGTTCCAGGGTGGCAGGGAAAAACTGGGCCAGATCCTGGAGGACGGGGCGTTGGGTGGCGATGGATTCCCCCAAGTCACCGTGTGCCAGGTTGCGAACGTAGATCAGGTACTGTTCCGGAAGCGGCCGGTCATAGCCCCAGCGTGCCCGGTAGGCAGCCACAATGGTGGGGTTGTTCATGGCGCGTTCCGAAAGCACCATGCCCAGAGGATCCGCCGGCACCAGATGGGATACGATGAAAGCCAGCAGCGTGATGCCGATGATCAAAATGGGCAGCAACGCCAGGCGTCGCGCCACGTATTGCCAGAGTTGCATGGAGCAGGATAGGGAGGGGGAGGGAGGAGGCGGCCGGGGAAGCCATCCCCGACCGCCAGCCGTATTACTTCTTGCTCAAGCCGTAGAGATCTACCCACCAGACCGGATTGAAGACATAGCCCTCTACGTCCGGCCCCACAGCGATGAGCACCTTGGGTTGGATGAGCCCGATGAAGGGCGCGTCGTCCAGCATTTTCTTCTGGAACTCCAGGTACATCTCGGCGCGTTTGTCGGGGTCGGTCTCTTTGCCCGCAGCAATGGCCAGATCGCCCACCTCCTGATTCTCATAGTGGACACGTTTGGCCGCCGAGCCGCCCGGTACGCCGAAGGGGATGGCCCAGCCATGCGGATCCAGGAAGTCGGGTGTCCAAGGCGAGATGGTCATGGCCAGTTTGCCGGCGCGATAGTCGGCCAGGTGGGAAACCGGCTCGCGAGGCTCCAATTCCAGGGTGATGCCCACCTTGGAGAGGTCGTCCTGGATCTTGGCCGCCAGAGTCTCGGCCGCGAGACCGCCCGCAAAGGTGCGCGTGGGATAGACCATCTTCACGGTGAAGCCGTCGCCATACCCGGCATCTGCCAGAAGTTGCTTGGCCTTGTCGGGATCATGCGGATAGCCCAGGTTGGGATCGGTCCCGAGAAGGCCCACGGGGATGATGGTGGGCAGGCGGATGGCAGCCCCGCGCATAAGCTCGTTGATGATGCCGTCGTAGTCGATGGCGTAGGCCACGGCCTGGCGTACTTCCTTGTGAGAAAGGGGCTCGGAGATCTCGGCGCTGGTGGTCATGGCCAGGTACACCATGTCCATGGTGTTGCCTTCGACGATCTTGCCACCGGCAGCCTTGTAGTCCTCGACCGCATCGATGTCCAGGTTCTGGGCCACATCGATGTCACCCCGGCCCACCATCATGCGTTGGGTGGCCGAGTCGGTGACGTTCTTGATGATGATCTTGTCCAACTTGGCCGGTTCTCGCCAGTAATTCGGGTTCTTCTCCAGAACGACCTCGACATCCCTTGTCCAACCTTTCAGGATGTAGGGTCCTGTGCCGGCCGAGTTCTGATCGAGCCAGTCGGTGGCCGCGTCGGTCGTGTCGGCATCCTCGGCACTGGTGCCGCCGTGCTCCTGGACCGTCTTGGAATCGACAATGGCGAAGTTGGGCGAGACCAACATGGAGAGGAATGCCGCGTTGGGCTCGGTGAGGGTGATGGCGACGGTGTGTTCATCGATCACGTCGATGGAGCCGACGACATCCATGAGCCAGGAGGGGTTGTCTTTGAGATTGCGCAGGCGCTCGAACGAGAACTTCACATCTTCGGCGGTGAGGGGATTGCCACTGTGGAAGGTGACATCGTCTCGCAGATGGAAGGTGTAGGTCAGGCCGTCATCGGAGATGTCCCAGCTCTTGGCCAGGAAGGGCACCACACGGGTATAATCCGTCCCCTCGAACGTCACCAGATTCTCGTACACGGCATGCATGATCATGGGCGGAGTCAACTCATACTGCCGCTCGGGGTCGAGGGTGCGGATATCGAAGATGCGGGCGATAACCAGAGTCTTGGGAGCTTCGGCAGGCGCGGCAGCCGCGGGCGCCTCGGTAGCCGGCGCGGCCGGTGCAGGAGCAGGCGCCGGTGCTGCACATGCCGTCAGGACGCCCAGCGCCACTACGATCAGGAGACCGAGAAACAGATAAGATCGATACGTGCGCATAATAACCTCCTTTGTGCGCGAACCAGGATCTGAAGAGAGACGGGATAAGCGGACGGCTGCGCGATGTGAAGCCGCCCGGTTGTCCACCTCGTGCAGACGCGGCAGTCCCTCACTCACCTCTCTGGCCCCGACGGACTTCCTGGAACCACCGCCTTTAGCCAGGGCAAAAGCTCTATTAGCCACCGCCTCGCCCCCCAACCCATCCGGAAACGCGAGTGCATGCAGCCCCCGCCCATGCCGACATGCGGCCGGGTATGCGCGTCCCGTCGTCGGCTGTGGCAAAGCCGAGCATCCTGGGACATCGGTCCAGCAAAGCCTGTGCAATCTGGCTGCCTCCATTGCCGACGATCAGCACGCGCGAAGCCCACCGCCGGGCTTCGCGCATTGAGAAAACCGATGGAAAAGGAACCGGTGCAAACTTGCGCTCTGGCAGGATGTTCGTAAAATGAGTGCGTTTCGCAACTGCCGAGCCAGGCTTACGTCTATCAGACCTAAAGTATAGGTCGCGGTAGCAACTCTTGTCAATTATGCTGAGGCTCTTCCGAGAAGTGGCCAAGGCACGCGGGCGTAATCAGATAACATCGAAGATTCGCAAAGAGAGCCCTACAGACGTACCCGTATTGCTGCCCGTCCCTTCCGTCAAAACCCTTCTTCGTGTATGCCTATGCCGGTCTCTATCTCCCATCTGTTCGAGCAACCTCTGCCACCACCGCGTGATCTGGAAGGCTGGTATCGCGTCCCCATCGTCGAGAGTCATGAACCCATGGTGGATCTGGAAGATGCGGGTTTCCAGGTGGAACACGTATACTACCGGCAGGGCATTCCGGGCAGTCTGCCACGGTGCCTGGCGCGGGAGGCGGTGGTGGCACGGCTGCTGCAGGCGCGGGCTCTGCTGCCCCAAGGCTATGACTTCCTGATTTGGGATGCCTACCGGCCTCTGGAGGTCCAGACCCAGCTCTTTCAGCGCTACAAGGCGGGCTTGCGAGAGCGCTATCCCTTCCTATCGGAAGAAGAGTTGGTTCTGAGGACCCAGACCTATGTTACGCTGCCCTCTACCGATCCCCACCGCCCTCCACCCCACAGTACCGGTGCAGCGCTGGATCTGACCCTGACCCGAGACGGCACACCGCTGGACATGGGCACACCTTTCGACTACTTTGACCGCGAGGCCGACTCACACTTCTTCGAAGACGCCGGAGAAGGCAGGGAACTCCAGATCAGGAACAATCGCCGTCTGCTGTACCATGTTCTGGCGGCGGTAGGGTTCAAGAACTATCCCCACGAATGGTGGCACTGGTCGTACGGCGACCAGATGGCCTGTGTGGGCAGCGGTCAACCCGCGATCTACGGGGGATGGCGCGACCAAACGCGCTGAGTAAATACGGGAAAAAGCCATTGTGTGACTACCCAACAAACCGCCCCTTGATGCTGCGGCGAAGCACGACGGCACCGTGTTCTTAGCCGCGGTGGCACGGGGAAACGCCTTCTACCCGGCCGCCAGCCGATGCCGGCGCGGTTTGGGGGTGTGATCGCAGGGGCAAACGCAACTGCATTTGCCGACTACGAGCTCTATCTTCGCACAAGAAATCCCGGAGGGTGTCGGCCAGCGCCTCATACCATGCGGGTCGGCCACCAGGCACGCAACAAACGCCACTCGCCCCGCCGGACATCCACCTGTAAGGCCAGTCGCGTCCCATCCTCCAGCTCTACCATGAGCTCAGTGCGACCGGGGCCTGTCTCCTCCTGCCGGCCCACACCGATCACACGGCGGCGCCGGCCCTTCAACCATACCGCCTGCGGTTGCCAGCCGGAGCGCCCATGCCTGGCCTCGACAACCAGTAGTCGAGGCAGCGGCCGTGTTTTAACGGCCGCGACGCCCTCGGGCCTGTCTTCGCCCTCATCCGCATAGCGCTGTGCCATGGCCAGTGCCGCCTGTACCGACGCCCGCTTGTTCCCGGCCCGATCGAAAGGCCACACATGTCGCTCACCCGCGCTGGCATCGGCCGCAGCGAGATGCAGGTACACCAGCCCCACAGGTTTTGCAGCCGTGCCACCCCCCGGCCCGGCAATCCCGGTGATGGCCAGCGCCAGGTCGCAGCCCAGCAGTCGCAAGGCCCCCTCGGCCATCTCCGCGGCCGTTTCCGCACTGACCGCGCCTCTGGCCAGCAACGTCTCTTCGTGGACGCCCAGCAACCCCATCTTGATTTCGTTGCTATAGGCTACAACGCCGCCAGCCACATAAGCCGAACTGCCGGACACATCGGTCAGCACGCTGGCCAGCAACCCGCCGGTACATGACTCCGCCGTGCCGATGGTCAGCCCGCGGCGGGAGAGACTACGGCCGAGTGCCGCGCTGGCTCGAACAAGGTCATCCAGAGTGGGGGGAAGTGTCATCGTACGCCTCCTTGGAGTGAGAACCGGTAGGGCCGGCCTGGCAGATCAGACACCACGGCCGCGACCGAACACGCGTGACCACCAGCACCAGTTCCGTGCCTTCGTCCGACCGGTACAGTCGCCGCCGAAACGCCTCGGGGTCGATGGGCGAACCCCGCTTCTTGACTGCAACCACGCGTCCCTGCAGGCGGCGCAGCCTCCGGTTCAGCGCTTTCAGATCAAAGGGGAGTTCGTCGAGCAGACGCCAGCAACGGGCAAAGGGTGTGGCCAGAGCCCTGTCACCGCTGAGGTAAGCGATTTCGGGATCGATCTGCCAGAGGCCCAGTTCGAGGGCAAGATCGCCCACTGCTCCGGCACGGATCACCGCGGGGTCTGGTTCGTACAGGAACGCGCCCGGTGAAGAAAGGGGCGCGCGACCGCCGGCGGCCACCAGTTCCGCGCCCGATGGGAGTACGGTGGCCCGCCGCACGCGGCCCCGAGCCAACTCGCCAAACCACAACACCGCTTCCTTCAACTGCCCCTGCAGACTGATCCACTCGGCCTCCGCTCCGGCGGGGATGGCCTCGTGAGGCAAGCCCGGCATCAACTTGATGCCCAGGTTGGGAGTCAGCTCGCGCAGGGCAAGGAGCTGCTGCAGAGGGGGATGTAGCCGGTCGGGGTGAAACAGCCGGCGGGGACCGGTGCGCCGGTCGGGATCGGCCCATGCAGCCAACACCCGCCAGGCCGGTCGCATGATATCTGCCTGCAGCGGATGCACACGCTCTCGACGTCCCCAACTGCACGCGTTGGCATCCAACAAGGCCAGGCGTACCGCGTCCCTATCCACGGCCAGCACCTGCCCGACCTCGTCGGCCAGAGCCAGCGCGTCGCCTCCCGCTCCACATCCCAGATCTGCCACCCACTCCACCCCGCGGAAACGGGCAGCCGTGTGGCGTGCCACGGCATAGGGAGTGGCCTGCTCCAGTGCTTCCTTGGTGAAGAACATTCCCTGAGCCCGCCCGGGAAACTTGACCTCGGCTCGCCGTCGCAATTGCGCCGTGGTCACCAGCGCCGAGGCCTGGGCCGGCGACATGTGCTTGCGCAGACGGCTGAGTACCCCCAGGAGGGCGGTGTCATCGGGTGGCTGGGCCGTCAGGAGCTCGAGCCAGACGGCTGCTTCCTCGCTCTGCAGCCAGTGCACAAGCTCTACATCAATCGTCATGTTCTCGGGATGGGGTGATTCGCGCAGGCTGGGGTCTGGCGCCCTGCTGATTGCCCGACGCGGTGTATAGGGGCAGGTATACGCGGAAGGTGGTGCCTGCACCCGGTTCCGACTCTACCTCGATCTCGCCCTGGTGTGCATCGACCACCCATTTCACAATAGACAGTCCCAGGCCCGTGCCTCCGGCTGCACGGGTTCGGGCGCGATCGGCCCGATAGAAGCGGTCGAAGATGAAGGGCAGGTCCTCGGGCGCGATCCCCTGGCCCGTGTCCCGTACCATGATCTCTGCCAGCCCTTGCCGCTGGGACAGGCCCAACTCGATGCGACCTCCGGGCGGCGTATACTGAATCGCATTGTTGATGAGATTGACCAACACCTGCCGTAGCCGTTCCACGTCGCCCAAGACGCTCACCTGATCCTCGTGAATGAGCGTGATCTCCAACGAATCACCGACCCGGCGCTTGGCCTGATTATAGACATCGAGCAGGAGCGTATCCAGCTCCACCCGTTTGCGGGCGATGACCAGGTCGGCATCTGCCTGAGCCAGGAGGAGAAGATCGGAGATGAGCCGATGCATCCGCTGAGCTTCGGTCTCGATCTCGTTCAGCATCTCCCGTTGCTCGTCGGGCGGCAGGCTGCCCGCGCGCTTGAGCAGGCTCACATTGCCCAGGATCGTTGTTAACGGTGTACGCAGCTCGTGGGAGATGTCGCCGGAGAAACGACGTTGCTTCTCGAACAGTTCCTCGAGGCGTTCCAGCATCTCGTTGAAGGTGCTGATGAGGGTGCCGATTTCATCTTCGGCCGTGCCCCGCATGGGCACACGCCGGTCCAGCCGGCCCGTGCGTGTGATGGCACGCGCCGTGGCCGTGGCTACCTCGATGGGGCGCAGCGCCACACCTGCCAGCCAGTAACCCACTCCGGCCCCGGCTGCCAGGGCCACGATCATGATCCAGATGAGATTGGAGGCCAACTCGGAGAGGATAGCCTGCTCCGGAGCCAGATTACGCGCTACCTGCACCAGTCCGATCACCTCGCCGCCGAACATGATGGGCGCGAAGTAGACACGCATATCGTTGGGACTCTGGGTGCTCAGGTTGTAATAGCCGCCGGTGCCGTTCAACGCCTGGCGATAGAAGGGTTCGGGCAGCGGGATCGACTTGTTCACCAGATTGCCGGAACGATGGGTGGTGCGCCGGGTACGATCTCGTACCTGCACGTAGACCTCGGTCTCAAAGCTCGCACCCAGAGTGGGCAGCAGTAGCTCAGATAAGGGCTCCGACGGCGCCGTGATCTCCATCAGCCGCACGATCTGGTCCCCGCGCTCCTTGAGCTGTTTGTCGATATTGGTACTGACGCTGGCCTGGACCACCGAAAGGGTGATCACCAGCACCAGGATCAGCAACCCCGCCAGCAGAATCGTATACCAGAGAGTAAGTCGCAGGCGAAGAGACACGGCCGCTCCGCGTTCAAGGCTCCCGCAAGATATAGCCCGCGCCCCGCTTGGTGTAGATCAGTCGCGGCTCCCCTTCCTTCTCCAGTTTGGTGCGCAGATAGCGGATGTAGACTTCGATGATGTTGGAACTGCCGCCGAAATCATAGTCCCAGATCTCATCATAGATCTGAGAACGGGTAAGCACCTGGTTGGGATGCCGCATGAAAAGCTCGAGCAAGTCGAACTCGCGGGCGGTCAGCTCGATCTCGCGGTCACCGCGACGCACCGAACGGGCGGCCGTATCCATGACCAGGTCGGCAAACTGCAGTACGGGCTTTTGCGGCTGTGCCTCGACCCGGCGCAGATGAGCCCGCACACGGGCCAGTAACTCATCGATGTCGAACGGCTTGGTGACGTAGTCGTCGGCGCCGCTGTCCAGTCCCTCGACACGATCCTCCACCATGTCCCGCGCGGTCAACATGATGATGGGCACATTGCTTTCCTCGCGGATGCGCTTGCAGACCTCGATGCCGTCGATGCCGGGTAGCATCAGGTCGAGGATGATCAGATCTGGTTCTTCCTCGGCAAAGGCGCGGAGACCTTCGAAACCGTCCGCGACTAGCGTTGCCTCGTATCTTTCCAACAGCAGGGCGCGGCGCAATAGCTTGCCTATGGAGGGATCGTCTTCGATGATCAGGATTTTCGCAGGCATGGCAGACAGAGAAACGAGCGGGAGAGTCGTACTAGGGTGTGGCGCCGAGCCGAAAGGCGGGGGTGCCGGTGGCGGCCAGGATCTCGCGCAGTTGATCGATACTGAGATTGCCGCCGCTGAGGATCACGGCGACCCGCTTGCCCGCAAGTTGGTGACGTAGCTTGAGCGCCGCCGCCAGCGCCGCCGCGCCCGCACCTTCGGCCAGATTGCGCGTGTGAGCCAACAAGATGACAATGGCCTGGCGCATCTCGTCTTCGCTCACCAGCACGAAATCATCGAGATAGCGCCGCAGGATGGACTGGGGCAGGGCAAATGAAGTGCGGGTGGCCAATCCCTCGGCAAAGGTATTCATGGTTGCTTCTACGGCCGTGCCTTTCTTCCAGGAGAGATAGGCAGCCGGCGCTTCTTCCGCCTGTACGCCTATCACCTGGATAGCGGGGTTGATGGTCTTGGCGACGATGCAGGCTCCGGCCGCGCCGCTGCCCCCGCCCACAGGTACGATGATGACATCGATATCCGGCCGCTGCTCCAGGATCTCGAGGGTATAGGTGCCGACGCCGGCAATCAGGTAGGGTTCGTTGCCGGAATGCACGTAGCGATAGCCTCGGGCCTGGGCCTCGGCCTCCACCCATTCCCGAGCATCGTCGAAGTCCCGACCGTGGAAGACCACCTCGGCCCCCAGGTTGCGCATCGAATTCACTTTGGCCGGGTTGGCGCCTTCGGGCACGGCGATGATGGCCTGGACGCCGAAGAGGCGGGCGGCATAGGCAATGGATTGTCCGTGGTTGCCGGTGCTGGCCGTGATCACACCTGCCCGGCGCTGCTCCTCGGGGAGATGCGAGATCAGATTGATGCCACCCCGCACCTTGAAAGCACCAATGGGCTGGTGATTCTCATGCTTGATCCAGACATCGGTGCCGAGCATGGCACTGAGGCTGGGGTAGTGATAGAGGGGGGTGGGGTTCAGGTAGGGTGCGATGGTCTGCCGGGCAAGCAGCACGTCGGTGAAGGTAACATCCATGAGGAGGCTCGGGCGAAGGAAGCATCTGAAAAGAGATGGTTGACTCGTTGATTATAGAGGAGAAGGCGGTGCGAGACAAAAGCAAATGAGGCCACGGTAACCGTGGCCCTTCCTCGTCGGTGGTGCCGGGTTTCAGCTATAGTCGTAGAAGCCGCGGCCCGATTTACGGCCCAACAGTCCGGCCGCCACCATCTGCCGGAGTAGCGGCGGCGCCTTGAAACGGGGCTCGCCGAATTCCTCGTACATGACGTCTGCCACCGCCAGCGTGGTATCCAGCCCCACCAGATCGCAGAGGGTAAGCGGCCCCATGGGGTGTGCCAGACCCAGATGAACGGCGGTGTCGATATCTTCTTTGCTCGCCAGGCCGGCCTCGTAGGCGCGGATGGCATCCAGCAAGAAGGGAATGAGCAGGCGGTTAACGATGAAGCCGGGACTGTCCTTGGCGACCACGGTGGTTTTGCCCAGCTGCTGGCCCACCTGCCGGGCGATGTCCATGGTCTCGTCGCTGGTAAGAATGCCGCGCACCAGTTCCAGCAACTTCATCACCGGCACGGGATTGAAGAAGTGCATGCCCAACACACGGTCGGGACGCTGCGTGGCCGAGGCCAGCACGGCGATGCTGATCGACGAGGTGTTGGAAGCGATGATGACATCGGGACGCAGCACCTGGTCCAGCTTGTGGAAGATCTTCTGCTTCAGATCCGGATCTTCTGATACGGCCTCGATGGCCAGGTCGCACTCTGCGAAGTCCTCCAGATCCGTGGTGCCGCTGATACGTCCCAACGCGGCCTCAGCATCGGCCTTGCCGAGTTTGCCGCGCTCCACGGCCCGGTCCAGAGACTTTCGCACACGGCTCAGTCCGCTTTCGAGAAGGGCCTGGTTGGCTTCGCCGACAATGACGTTGAAACCGCTGCGGGCACAGACTTCGACGATGCCGGAACCCATGAGTCCGCAGCCCACGACGCCAATGGTCTTGATGTTCATGGTTCTTGCTCCTTACAGTTCGATCCACAAAGATGCACCCTCTCGCCCTCCTTTCGCTGCCATCCCGCAAATCCGGAAGCAGGTCTGTGTGATGGAGACGGAGTCATCGTTGATTACCGGTATGAGTCATCCCGAGGGGGAAGGGACGAGCCGGCGCTGCCAGAGGTAAGGAGGTCCAGAACGGCAAGACAACCGAGCCCGTCCCGCCCGCAGTATAAGCGCGAGGGGGCCTGTAGGGCAAGCTGCCCCAGCAGGGGTGTTCAAAGTAGGGATAACCGGTCCACAACCCGGTGCGGGCACCGGCTGGTAAGCTGAAGCGGTGGAGCGTTGTCCGCTTGGGTGTGGCCGCCTGCCGGCCGCCCGATATAAGGTTCCCGCTAGCCGAGACGCGCCCGCAGGCGGACACGTCTTCGCCCTCACAACACCAGATCGATGGCCACCCTGCCGACGGTCGGCGGATGTAGCAGCATGTTGGTATACGTGGCGTTGGCCATGGGGCAGGCGCACTCCTTGTTGGCAATGCTCTGCCGCAGCTTTTGCATCGGCTCGCCGAACCAGATGGGGGCCAGGTCATAACCCGTCTCGCGGAGATTGCCTGCAGGCTCGGCGCGGATGCAACAGCTCCAGACATCGCCGTTGGGGCCGATCTGCGCGCTGGCCCAGCCGGCGTAGCAGTCGATGACCTGGGTACGCT
>RFJM01000311.1 GCA_003694905.1 Caldilineae bacterium | reverse complement strand
GCCGTGCCGGCCGCCGCGCCCGAAATGCCTCCTGCCGCTCCAGCGGAGGTGGAAAAGGTCGCGGCTACATCGGGCACGCTTGCCGATGTTTCCACCGAGTCGGTACTGCAGGAGCGCAAGGTCATCTACGATGCAAATATGAACCTGGTGGTCGAGGACACGGAGCAGACCGCCAGCGAGATCGAATCGCTGGCCGCAGAGGTGGGTGGCTATATCGCCAATATGAACGCCTACCAGGGTGGTGAGGAGGCCGTGATCTACGATATCACCATGCGGGTGCCGGCAGAGCGCTTCGATGAAGTCCGTGCGCGCCTGCGGGAGATGGCCATACAGGTAACCAACGAAGGCTTGAACACCAACGATGTCACCGATGAGTACTACGATCTGGATGCCAGACTGCGGACCCTGCGGGCCACAGAAGAGGAGCTGGTGGCCTTGCTCAAAGAGACACGAGAGCGGGGGGGCAGCGTAGAAGATATCATGGCCATCTATCGCCAGTTGAGCGAGATCCAGGCTCAGATCGAGTCGTTACAGGGCCGGCTCAACCGACTGGAAAAGCTGGTGGCGCTCTCGACCATCCAGATCCACCTGCAACCCGACATCCTGACCCAGCCCATCTCCAGCCGTTGGCGCCCGCTGGAGACGCTGCACAACAGCGTGCAGACCCTGGTGAGGGCGTTGCAGGGTCTGGTCAATGTCTTCATCTATATCATTGTGGTCGTTGTGCCCGTCTTGCTGGTGCTCTTCATCCCCGTGGCGCTGGTGCTGCTGCTGGTGCGTTGGGCCGTGCGCCGGCGGCGGAGGACGGCAAAAGCGGAGTGAGCCTGATTCGAAACCCGGGACCGCGTTGCGCGTGCCCTGCACGACATCGACCTCGTTCAGGACACGTTGTTGGCTGACAGGCAGGGATCCTGTTGCTCCGGCGGGGTCTGGGCGTTCGGCTCCACATGGATGAGGACTTCACCCAGATTGCTGAACCGGGAACGCAACCTGGCTTCCAGCTGGGATGTCAACTCATGTGCGATGCTGATAGGGAGGTCTTCATCCGCCAGCACCTCGAAGCTCAGGGTGAGGCGGCCCTCGCTTTGACGCACCGACAGGTTGTGCGCGGCTTGTAGGCCGGGTGTCTGGGCGATGGCCCGGGCTACTGCATCTGCCACACTCGCCTCCATTGCTTTCGACACGCGGGCACCCGGCAGGATCTCGGGGTTCTGTAGCTCGATATGGCTCTGGCAGGCATCCAGTTCGGGCAGCCGTTGCAGACAGGTGCGTTCAAGTCGGTCGACCAGGTCGTGGGCTTTGCCCACTGTGAGGTGGGGTTCCACGCCGACGTGTAGCTCCAGGATATGTTCTCCTTCGACTTGATGCAGCCAGAGCTCGTGCACCTGCAAGCCCAGCTCTTGAGCCGCGCGCTGCACCGTGGCCCGCGCGCCGGTGGCTTCCCGACCGGGTCGACGTTGCGCCTCGACATGCACCGTCACATCGCTGACCTGCTCCACTTCCAGCAATCGCCGGCGTACTTCGTCCGCGATGGCGTTCGCTTCCTGCATGGTGATCTCGGGTGCCACTCGCACATGGAGATCGAGCACGCTGGCATCGGCATGTCCGCGACTGCGGATACGGTGAAAGGATTCGACACCGGGCACGGCCTGTACGATCTCGGCTACCAATGACTCATCGATCGCCGCCTGGTCCAACAGGGGCGGAATGTTCTCACGAACGATGTCCACCCCGATCTTGGCAATGAGCAGCGCCACGAACAGCGCGAGCAGGGAATCGGCCGTTGGGTAGCCGAGGCGTACCGCTGTGAGCCCGGCCATGACGGCCAGGGAGGAGAGGATGCTGGCTCGGGCGTGAAGCGCGTCCGCGACAAGGATCTCGCTGTTCAACCGCCGGCCCTGGCGCAGTTCGTAGATGCTTGTCGCTCCCTGAACGATGATACTGAAAAGCAGAGCGGCATAGCTCCAGCTATTTACAAACACGATGCGGGGTTCCAGCAGGCGCTCGAAGGCCGTGCGCACAAGTTCCCAGCACACCAGGAAGAGCAGGCCCGCAATGGCCAGGGCGGCCATGGTCTCGATTTTGCGATGGCCGTAGGGATGATTGGCATCGGGCGGACGCCGGCCCAGCTCGATGCCGACAAGTCCTACCACGTTGGCCAGTCCGTCGAAGAGGCTGTCCAGACCATCGGCCACCAGGCTCAGAGCGCCGGTCATGAGCCCCACCACGAGCTTCACGACCGTGGCTGCAAAGTTCAGCAGCATGGTCCTGAGCAATACCTTGCGAATGGTCCGGTAGTCGCGCATAGGGCTCTGAGTCCGGGGAGTGACGAACACAATCCTATCATCGAATGTTGGCCACGCCAAGCGGTACGATGGGGTAGGGTGCATTTCAAAACGGGGACAGCCGGTGCGCTGGGCTGGTACGGGTCCCCCGCATCCGCGGCCTCGGCCGGCGAGATCTCAGCTTCTGGGCCGGGCTGCATGTGGGACAGGCTTTCCAGCCTGTCCGGATGCCGGCCCACGCAGCACGGCTTGGCAAGCCGAAGCGGTGGGGGGTGTCCGGTTGGG
>RFJM01000310.1 GCA_003694905.1 Caldilineae bacterium | reverse complement strand
GCGAATCGTAGACAGCAGGTTGAGATCGATGGCCCGGCGCCACTGCTCGTCGTCGAAGCTTTCGGCAGGGCCCGCCGGAGGGCCGCCGGCATTGGTGACAAGGATGTCCAGCCCGCCGAAATGTTGCACGGCGGCGTCAATAAAGTCCTGGCAGCCAGCGAGCGTCGTGACATCTGCCACCACGGGCAAAACGCAGTCTGCGCGCCCCGTTTCTGCCTTTATCTCAGCGGCCGCCGCCTCAAGGTTCTCCCGGTTGCGGCTACAAATGGCCACACGAGCACCTTCTTTGGCCAGCTCCAGTGCCGCGGCTTTGCCCAAGCCTTTGCTGGCCGCGGCTACTGCCGCGGTCCTGTTTTGCAACATAAGGTCCATGAATGCTTCTCCTATCTGATGGAATTCGGTGTGTGAGACGACCGCATGATTATACCCCGGCCACGCGCTTGCCCAAAGAAAGGTCACTGCGGCCGCGGTCGTTACCCGCTCGCGAGCTTTCAACGCCGGTATTCTTTCAGCGTCCGTTGCAAGTCGCGCTCGGCGTCCCGTCGGGCGATAGCCTGGCGCTTGTCGTAGAGCCGCTTGCCCCGGACCAGAGCCAGCTCCACTTTGGCCCGGTTGCGCTTGAGATAGACTTTGAGAGGTACCAGCGTCCACCCGCGCTCCTGCACCTTGCCCAAAAGGCGGTTGATCTCCTTGCGGTGCAGCAGGAGTTTTCTCTCCCGACGCGGCTCGTGATTATCGCGGTGGCCATGATGGTAGGGTGCAATGTGCATGTTGACCAGCCAGACCTCGCCATCTCGGATCACTGCGTAGGCGTCTCGAAGATTGACGCGGCCTTCCCGCACCGATTTGATTTCCGTGCCCGTAAGGGCAATGCCGGCCTCTATCGTCTCCACGATGTGGTAGTCGTGGTAGGCTTTGCGGTTGGTGGCGATGATCTTGATACCGTCGGCAGAGGTGGATTGGCTCATGGCTACTCCGCATGTTCGTTGAGATAGTCGATTGCAGCCTGTAGTTGCGGATCCTCTTCGGAATCCGGCTCGCCCGCCGGCACGATAATATCCGGCGTGAGACCTCTGCCATCGATCTGGCGGTCGTTAGGGGTAAACCAGCGCGCGGTTGTCACTCGCAGCAGCGAACCGTCGGAAAGATCGAACAGTGTTTGCACAGAGCCCTTGCCAAAGGTTTTCTCGCCGATGAGCACGCCGCGTTTATGATCCTGGATGGCACCGGCAACGATCTCGGAGGCGCTGGCACTCCCACCATCCACTAGCACCACCAGGGGAAGGTCGGGCACGAGTGCCTGTCCTGCGGCATCATGTTCCTGCACACGTTCACCGCTGCGCTCGCGTACGATGACGCCCTCTTCGATGAACATGCTGGCGACCGAGATAGAGATGTCAAGACGACCACCGGGATTGCCCCGCAGGTCCAGGATGACACCTCTGATGCCGGCATCCAGACCAGCCTGGAGAGCCTGACGCATCTCCGATTCGGCGCGCGCCGAGAAATCGTATAGAGAGATATGGAGATACTTGTCGTCAATGATTTCCTGCTCGAGGATGGGAATGTCGATGCGGGCGCGTGTGATCTCTACGTCGAACGCTTCCTGCCCACTACGTTGAATGGTCAACACCACGGTAGTCCCTGCCGGCCCCCTGATCAGCCGCACAGCATCGTCCAGGTCCATGTTTGTCACGTCGGTACCATCGACGGCGACGATTTCATCGTGGGGTTTCAGACCGGCCTGTTCCGCCGGAGAACCGGGGAACGGGTAGACGATCACCACACCGGTCCGGGCATCTTCATCGGCCGGTTCGACGGTCGCACCGATTCCTTCGAAACTGCTCTCCAGATCAATGCGAAAGTCCTCGGCCTGGCGCGGTGTGAGGATATCGGTGTAACGGTCGTCCAGCCGCCGGATCACGCCGTGTACGGCATCGTAGACGAGTTCTTCCGGAGGGGGGGCCTGGTCCGGACAGTCGGCGTAGACTTGGTTGACCGTTTCCCAGAAGAAGTCGAAGTTGTCGGGTGCCTTCGAGTCGGTACGGGGCGCGCGGAACTGGATGATATCGGCACCGGATGTAACGTCTGTCTCACACGCGCCAACCGCAGTGAATATCCCCTCGATGGCCGCAAAAGTCACATCGTTCCCTTCTGGTACGTCGCCATCGAAACTGCTCTGCAGCCGATCTAGAGCCTCCCAGAAAACATCGAAGTTTTCGGGCGGATCGAGATAGCGCCCGGCATTCTCGGGCCGTGGGGTCGAGACAACATTATCGTCCGGCGCGACGGGACGCTCGGGCGCAAGTGCCTGAACCCGACCGCCGTCGCTGACCCGGCCGAGGGCGAGGCCAATACCGAAACTGGCGCCACAAATCACGACGGCCACAAGGGCAACGATCAGCAGGCCGGTAAGAAACTTAAGGAGATTGTCATTCATGAGATGTCTCTCGTTTAAGGTGGTCGAGGGCCGCCTGAAGGAAGGGATCCTGTTCACCTCCTTCGCCGGCCTCGTCCACAGGGATGTCAGGATTCAAGCCCTGCCCGTCGATCTGGTGGCCGTTTGGTGTAAACCATTTGGCGAAAGTCACGTGCAGGGCAGATTGATCGGAGAGGCGATGAATACGTTGGATCGAACCTTTGCCGAACGTCCTGGCACCAATGAGCGTGCCTCGGCCTCGATCCTGGAGAGCACCTGCCAGAATCTCGGCCGCGCTGGCTGTGCCGCCATCTACCAGGACCGCGATGGCAACAGAGGAGGGCAAGGAAACGGCGGATGTCTCCGCCTGGTACAGCTTCTCGCTGCCGTCAGCGTGGCGTTCGATGAGGACCGGCCCGCCATCCAGGTATTGACTGCTCACCGCGATGGCGGCGTCGAGCAGGCCACCGGGATTTCCGCGCAGGTCCAGGACAAGAGCGGCAGTCATACCCTGGGATTCAAGCTCCTGGATGGCCTGAGCCTGCTCCCGGGCAGTCAGAGCGCTGAAACGTTCGATACGAATGTACCCGATTCCGGCCTCTTTATCCAAAATTCGCCAGGATACACTGGGTAATTCGATCTCCTGTCTCTCTATCTCAAAGTCTACTACCTGACCCTGCCGTTCGACGGTGATCCTCACCACAGTGCCAACGGGTCCGCGCACGCGCGCCGTTACATCATCCAGGTTGGCGGGCACCGGTACGGGCTCGCCGTCGACGGCAACTAAGATGTCACCCTCCTCTATTCCGGCAAGGGCAGCGGGCCGGTCGATCATGGGAATAAGGCGAATTCGGCCGTCCTCGCGCAGTTCCAAATACGCGCCAATGCCGCCGAAACGCCCTTGCAATTGCTCTTCCTCCCGGCCGGCAGGCTCTGGCTCGATGAAGTAGGTGTATGGATCCTGCAGTGTTTCCACGCTGCCGCGGATGGCTCCGTAGTTGCGCTCTGTCTCGGACGGGACCTCGCCGTAGAAATCTTCTTCCAATATCTGCCATGCTTCGCGATACAGGCTCAGATCGTCGCTTGGGTCATTCGTCTTAGCCGTGTCTCTGGTTGGAACTCGCGGCGCAGGAGGGGACAGGTGCGCGCGGGTGACCGCCCGGTAGGATACCGCCCCCAGCAGAAAGAGGAAAGCGGCAGTGAGTGCCCCTGCCAGGAAGTAAGGCCAGGGAAGAGAGGATGAAGGCCGTTGGTAAATTGACATAAGATACTATGAGCAAACTCTCAGGGAAGTCTAGCATATAGCCGCGGCAGTAGGGCAAATCGGCAGACACTGATACGACGGGTGTCCATACAAGCTGGGTGCAAACACCGATGGGGAAGGGGAGGGAAGTGCAGTGACAGGAGATGGCAGGTCGAGTCGAAGAAGAGAAGAGCAACGGTTAGCGCGAGCGAAGACGCCGGCCAGGTCGAGCTTGGGTTACTCGAGCCCTCAACGGCATAAGGTCCGATGAGGCACCAGAAGCGTTATGTCAAAATATGTCAAATCCATGACTACACACTAGTATTATTATGTTGTATTATACCAGTAATATTCGACATAATCGCTTCGCTGGCAGACTGAGCGGGGAAGAGCACCGAGTCTGCGGGCCGTAAGCTACGCAATGAGCCCCAACCTTCGCTGCAAGTCCGCCTTGTCCCAGATAACCGCCGATGACGGCCAACCGTCGCTGAAGCCGTCGCCCGGGTTCTGCTGTCTGTCGCCTTTACCCGGCCACCGCACTTGGCCGAGCGGCCTTCCCGTGCCACCGGCGCGGATGACCCATCAGACAAACACTGACCACACTTAAGTTCACATAATGG
>RFJM01000309.1 GCA_003694905.1 Caldilineae bacterium | reverse complement strand
CGTCATCGCCTTCTTTTGGTCTCCCGACGGCGACAAACTTGCCATCCTCTCACCCAGCCAGGAGAGCGACACCCAGCTCGGTCGCGGGCCAATCCCTGTACCGGCCCTTCATCACACCCAGCCCTCGCCCCCGCGACTGGACCTCATCTTGCTGGACACCACCCGCGGCAGCGAACGCCCCCTAATCTCCTTCACCCCCACCCCACTCTTCCTTGCTCAACTCCTCCCCTTCTTCGACCAATACGCCCTCAGCCATCGCCTCTGGTCCCCGCGCGGGGATGCCCTCGTCCTCCCCCTCGTTAGCGGCGACGGCCGCCCGCAGATCTATGTCATCCCGGTAGACGGCCAACTACCCGGCAAAGCCCTGGCCGAAGGCACGATAGCCTTTTGGAGCGCGGCTGCCCCCTAGGTGCGTAACTCGGCCAGGGCGCGACTGGCTGCCACCGGCACCGCTGCCGAAGCGCCAACACTCTCCAGCGCATCGATGACCGGCTGAAGCACGGCTCGTGTGGCAGGGCCGGGAATACGCACCAGGATGTGATGTGCGCCTTCATAGAGATACGTACTGTGGCGTGTAGACAGCGCCTGCAGCAGCGGCTCCAGCACATTATAGCCGTGATGCAGCAAGGCCTCGGCTGCGGCCCACCGCACCGACACCGAGTCATCATCCAGCGACTGGATCAGCGCCTCGATGGCTTCGCGGCCGGATGCCAGCCCCAGCTTGTGACAGGCATCCACACGGTCATTCACCGTGGCGTTCGGGTCACGCAGCATCTCGATGAATTGCGCGATATCCGCCTTGAAGACCGATGAATCATTCATCATTCACCCTCCTTGCTGCCGGAAAAAACGAAACGATTACACCTCTATTATAGCGCAAAAAAGCCCCCTGCGCGCGGCGAATTACATAAGCCATCTTCCGCACAAAGCGTCCCCTCCCTCAACGCCAGTCGGCCATGCGCTCATTGGCAAAGTCATAGCGAAACTCGATATCGGCCAGCGCCTCAGGCGCGAAGGGCCGTTGCCGACTGCCATCTGCATTCATCAACCACAGCTCCCACCTCCCGCGGCGGTCTGTCAAGAAAAGAATAGTGCGGCCGTCAGGACTGACCACGGGCGAGACATTGTTAATCGGAGCCGATCGAATGGCCGGGGGAGCAGTCAACGCCAGGGGTTCACTCCCGTCTGCCCGATACCGCCAGATATCCCAGTGATCCCCCGACTGACGGCTGGCATAGATCCACTGCCCATCGGGGCTATACACCGCCGGGCCCAACCCGGTCCCTTCCACCAGCCGCGCGGGTGTCGCGTTCCCTTGTGAAGACGTCAGAGCCAATCCCTCGCGGTCCAGATAGAGAACGCGGTTGTCTGTGCTACTGTGCCGGGGTGCGCGCGCATCGACCGTCGCCGGCAGGTCACGCACACTCCCGCTCTCGAGCTCATACAGCGTAAGCCCCGACACCTGCTGCGTAACCACCGGAAAATCGCCGAGACAATAGCGGCCGAAGGGCGTCTCCATACACTCCCCACCCACCATCGCGAACCATTGCGCATCGGTCACGCAACCCAACGGCGTCTGGCGACACGCCTGACTCTCCACATTGCGCTCAAATACGATGGCCTTGCCGTCGGCCGTCCACGTTGGCGAGCGTGGCCGTTCCGCCCCGAACAAGAAGTGCTCATTCGTGCCGTCACTGTCGATCAGCCAGAGACCGCGCGGCTCATCCCAGCGGGTAAACGCCACCTGCCCGCCGTCCGGACTGAAAGCAGGGTCGAATCCGCAGGTCAGCCGGCGCAGACCGCGACCGTCCGCGCCGATGACATAGATATCCCCGCCGTTGTGCGTCTGGAACACGATCTTGCCGCCGACGCGTGACGGCGTGGAAGTTGGAATCCCGGTCGTCGCTTCACCTGTCACCGGCAACTTCTCGAGATCCGCATTCGTGTCCAGCCATTGTGCCGCCACCCAACCCTTCTCCCCATCGGCGCGTATCACCTGTAGCCACACATTGTCGGCAGTCCGCCCCACCAGCCCGACCTGCTCACCCCGCCGTAGCCGCCTCAGCACGCGCTGGTCCACGCCGGGACCGGCGCGCATATTCAGCCGTCGCGCGGTCACCGTCGCCTGGCCCAACACCTCCTCTTCTGCCACCGTCGTCTCGGCAGCTGTGGCCGTAGGTGTCGCTGCCGGGACCGTTTCCGCACCCTGAGCCGTTGGCACTACCTCTCCGGCCACGGGAATCTCCTCCACATCGGCCAGCAGCACCACGTCGCGCGCCCGCACCCAGCCTGTCAACTCCGCCTCCTCGGGGTCCGGCTGATACACCGCCCGGAACCACGCCTGGTCGGAGGAACGGGCCAGCACACCCACCCGCGCGCCGGCGGGTAGCGTCGCGACCGCGCGCCCACCGGGCCTCGCGTAGAGGGATGTGCTCAGAACCTCCACATACGCGCCCGGCAACAGCGCACTGCGTAGCACCGCTAGAGGCGTGGACGTGGGCGTCGCTGTAGCCGTAGGAGGAACCGGGACAGGGGTCGGGGAAGCAGCCGGGTTGCTTTCGGCTTCGGTAGGTGTGGGCGAAGGTCGCAGCGGCCGCGTGGGCAACGGTGCCGGGGTAGGGAAGCCTGCGATGGAAGAAGGCGTCGGTGTTGGACGGCCCCGTGCAGCGCAGGCCGACAAAGCCAGAGCCAGCAACAGCCCCAACATAGCGACTAAGACGAAACGCACCTTATTCATGAAAATTCGCTTTCCTGTTTTCTTTGCACTACTCATAGCGCAGAGCATCGATGGGATGAAGCTGAGATGCGCGCATGGCCGGATAGATCCCGAACACAAGACCTACAAAGGTACTGACACCCGTCGCCAGCAGAACCGCCTGCGTAGAAACCACGGCTCTCAGATCCTCCGACAGACTGGCAAGACCCTGTGCTCCCACGAAACCGAGCAGCATGCCCAACAGCCCGCCGAAAAGACTGAGCACCATGGCCTCCACCAGAAACTGCGTGAGAATGTGGCGCCGCTTGGCTCCCACAGCCTTGCGCAAACCGATCTCCCGCGTACGTTCCGTGACCGACACCAGCATAATGTTCATAATACCGATGCCGCCCACCAAAAGACTGATGGCAGCAATGCCGCCCAGAAAAGTATTGAGCACGCCGATGATGCTGCCGAAAATGTCCAGCAAATCGGCCTGATTGATCACACTGAAGTCATCCTCATCGAGATAGGTAATCTCGTGGCGTTGGCGCAACAGTTCCTCGATTTCAGACACAGCCTCGTCCAGGCGATCCTCATTTACCGCCTTGGCCAGAATAAGGGATAGCGTGGGTTCTCCGCGCGGACTGCGCAGATAGGGGAACAACCTCTGCTGGGCCGTCGTCACCGGCACATAGACCTGATTGTCGAAGCTACCAAAGCCTCCTCCCCCTTTTTCGGCCATCACCCCGATCACGCGGAAAGGTATCCCCTTAATTCGCACCGTCTGATCAATGGGGTACTCCTCCGGCGAGAAGAGCTTTTCGGCCACACGGCTGCCCAGCGCCACCACACGCGCCTCGCCCAGCACGTCCTCGGCCGAAACAAAACGCCCCAGAGCTACTTCGTAGTTGCGTACAAAGGGGTAGGCTTCGTTCGTGCCGGTCACGTTGATGCGCAACGTTGTCTTCCCGCGCGAAACATCGGCGTTGCCGTCTGCTTCGGGCACGGCTACCAACACATCGGGAACCAGCAAAGGATCGTTAATGGCACGCCAGTCGCTGTTCGTCAGAGGGCGGCTGGGCCGACGGCGTCTCGGATCCCCCGGCTGTGCCTCCTCCAGCCGCCCGGGTACCACGAACAACAGATTCGAGCCCGCATTCTGCAACTCCTCCGTCACCAACTGTTGGACACCCTGTCCCACGCTCATCAGGGCAATCACCGCCGCCACACCGATGATGATGCCCAGCATGGTGAGGATCGAGCGCATCTTGTTGGCCGCGAGGGCTCTCAGGGCGATGCGGAAAGATTCCACAACACTCATGACCGTCCCTCCTCCCTCTCCTGCGTTTCGGCTGGTCCCGTCTCGCCAATGCCGGCATCGATTACGGGTTGCGGAACAGCAGCCTCATTGTTCGGCACCTCGCCGTTGAGTAGATCCCGCGCCCGGCGGGTATAGGCGCGGTCTCCTGCCCGCCGCGGCGATTTTACAGGATTGTCGCTGATCACCAGACCGTCCTGCAAGCGCACAATCCGTCGCGTGTGTTCGGCAATATCCGGCTCATGGGTGACAAAGATGATAGTAATCCCCTGTTCCTCATTCAGCTCCTGAAATATGCGCATGATCTCTGCGCCCGATTTCGAGTCCAGATTGCCGGTGGGCTCGTCGGCCAGAATAATGCTGGGGTTGTTCACCAGCGCGCGGGCGATGGCCACCCGCTGCTGCTGCCCACCCGAAAGCTCATTAGGCTTGTGGTAGATACGGTCTCCAAGCCCCACCATCTTCAGGGCCTCGATGGCGCGCTGGCGGCGGTTGTGTGCCCCTGCATAGATCAGCGGCAACTCTACATTGGCCACCGCGGTCGTGCGCGGAAGCAAATTGAAGTTCTGGAACACGAAGCCGATGCGGCGGTTACGGATGTCCGCCAGTTGATCATCGCTCATACGGCCGACATCTTCCCCCGCCAGCAGATACTGCCCCGAGGTCGGGACATCCAGCGCGCCCAGGATATTCATCAGCGTGGACTTGCCCGAGCCGGACGGCCCCATGATAGCCATCAACTCACCGGGGAAGACCTGCAGCGAGACCCCGCGCAGCGCGTGCACCTCCACCTCGCCCATCTTATACACTTTGGTGACATTCTGAACTTCGATAAGAGGTTGGCGATCGTTCACGGGATCAGCCTCCGAAGAACTGCTGCCGCAGGAGTTCGCCCGTGTCCGTTCGGCGCACGGCCAGCTCATCTCCAACCTCAAGGCCGGAGATCACCTCGCTGAACTGCTCGTTGCGCAATCCCAATTCCAGATTGACGCGCCGGGGTACACCGTCTTCGATACGCTCGACATAGGTTTGCCCGGTCTGGCGGTCGATGCGCATCACACGATTGGGTAACACGATGACATCGCGCGCCTCATCGGTGATGATGCTTACCGCCGCGGTAAGGCCCGCGCGCAGCGGCGCATCGGTGGGATCGATATCCACCGTGACCTGATAGGTAACGATGGTGGTGCCGCCGGGCAGCCCACCCGTACCCGCCAGCGGTGCAATGTCGCTGACCACACCCGTCAGCTCCACCCCTTCCAGAGCGTCCACCGTGATGATCGCAGGTTGGCCGGCAGCCAGATGTCCGATGTCGATCTCATCCACATTGAGCACGATGCGGAAATCACTATCGTTGGTCAGGACGATGGCCGGTAAACCGGGGTTGGGGAACTCGTTTTCACGGATGTTAACGGCCCCCACGGTCCCATCGATGGGCGAAACCAGCACCGTGTTCTCCAGCGCCAGTTCTGCCTGCCGTACGGCGATCTGTGCCTGCTCTACCTGCGCTTCCAGAATGGCCCGGTCCTCCGGGCTGATCCCCTTGCGCAGGCGCGCCAGCGCGGCTTCCGCCTGCACTACGGCCGAGTCCGCCTGCGCGATCTGGGCCAATGCACTGGCCTTCTGGGAAGCAGTGGGAGGCGCCAGAGTGGCATCCACATTCGCCTTGGCTACCTCATAATCGATGGTCGCCTGCTGCAACTGAATGGCCTGGGGCATCATAGCTGCATTGGGTAGATGCGCGATCTCGTTGTATGCAGCCTGGGCAGCATCCAACATCACTTTAGCCCGTTCGGCGTTGGCCTCTGCCGCACGGCGTTGGGCCTCGGTCGGCCCTTTCAGCAAATCCTGGTATGCGGCGCGGGCCGCACGCGCGGCCGCACGCGCCGATTCCACTGCCGCTTCCGCCGCCGCAATATCGAATTCATCCGGGCCGGCCAGAGCCTTGGCCAGGTTGGCCTCGGCCAGTTTGAGCCCCACCTGCGCTTGTTCCAACGCCAGTTGT
>RFJM01000034.1 GCA_003694905.1 Caldilineae bacterium | reverse complement strand
GGAAAGCCTGTCCCACATGCAGCTTTGCGCGAGAAGCTGAAACCCCGGCCGCCTGTCTCGCCGGCCGAGGCCGCGGATGCGTGGGCGCTCTCCCGCACCCCCTTGCAGGGGGCCCTTACCGGCCCGGCGTGCCGGCTGCCCCTATGCTGAACTGCACCCGGTTCAGGCTGTGGATTGCTTTGCGGGTGGGTTGGGTCTACAATGGACGTGATCCTTCGTTCCCGGAGACATCGTATGCATTTTCGCACCATTATCGAGCCATTTCGCATCAAAACGGTAGAACCCATCCGCCGTACCACGCGCGAGGAGCGGAAAGCGGCCATCGTGGAGGCGGGCTACAATCCTTTCCTCCTCAGGGCCGAGGATATTCTCATCGATCTACTCACCGATTCGGGAACGGGCGCCATGTCTTCGCGGCAGTGGGCAGGCATGATGATGGGCGATGAGTCCTACGCGGGCGCGCGCTCTTTCTATCGTTTCGAAGCTGCGGTGCAGAAGATCACCGGTTTCAAGCATGTCATACCCACCCATCAGGGCCGCGCGGCCGAGCGGATCCTCTTCGGCAGCATGCTCAAGCCGGGCGACATTGTGCTCAACAACACCCATTTTGATACGACCCGAGCCAACGTGGAGTACCGCAAGGCCACGGCCATCGACATCCCTATCCCCGAGGCCCGGCAGCCCGAGTTGATCCACCCCTTCAAAGGCAACATGGATCTGGAAGCGCTGGAGCGTATCCTGGCAGAGCAGGGCGAGAAGGTGCCGCTGGTGATGATCACCGTGACCAACAACTCAGGCGGCGGCCAGCCCGTCAGCATGGCCAATCTGCGCGCGGCCAGCGAGATCTGCCATCGCTACAACAAGCCCTTGTTCCTGGACGCCTGTCGCTTCGCCGAGAACGCCTGGTTCATCAAGGTGAGAGAAGAGGGCTACGCTGACAAGACACCGCTGGCCATCGCTCAGGAGATGTTCAGCTATGCCGACGGCTGCACCATGAGCGCCAAGAAAGACGGTCTGGCCAATATCGGCGGCTTCCTGGCCATGAACGACGATGAGCTGGCGCAGCGGTGCAAGGCCATGGAGATCCTGGGCGAGGGCTTCCCCACCTACGGTGGTCTGGCGGGTTACGATCTGGAAGCCATTGCCGTGGGCCTGGAAGAGGTGCTGGACGAGGACTATCTGCGCTACCGGATACGTTCGGTGGAGTATCTGGGCGAACGGATGGATGAAGCCGGCATTCCCTACGTCAAACCCACGGGCGGACACGCGGTCTATATCGACGCCAAGGCGATGCTGCCCCATATCCCCTGGCACGAATACCCCGCCTGGGCGTTGTCGGTAGTGCTGTTTCTGGAGGGAGGTGTGCGTTCGGTGGAGATCGGATCGGTGATGTTCGGCCGGCAGCCGGACGGCAGTGAGAAACCCGCGGCCATGGAGCTGGTGCGCCTGGCGTTCCCCCGGCGCGTGTACACGCAGAGCCATGTGGACTATCTGGCAGAGGTGTTGGCCTATGTCAACGGGCTGCGCGACCGTATTCGCGGGCTGCGCATGGTATACGAGCCACCGGTGTTGCGACACTTCACGGCACGATTCGAGCCCGCCCACGGCGCATTGGTCGAGGAATGAGTCGGGTTGCAGGGAAACCATCATGCGCCGCAGGCAATGCCTCCTCGTGCTGCTCGGGTTGATGCTCCTGGTTGGCTGCAGTCCCCGGCCCCGGCCCGAACGACTGGTCATCGAGAACGAGGGCATGGTGTGCTTCTACGGCCGCGGGCCTCAAACCTTTGACATCCGCATCTCGACGGGGGATGCCGCCTGTCTCTCCTCGTCGTGTACCGCGATCAACGATCGCAGGGGAGACATGCACATAGACGCGGATTCCTTCCAAATTCGGCTGACTTCATTATTCGATGTGGAAAACCTGGCGGGGCTGGGCGACCGGCCCTGTACCGCCGACTGTGCCGGTGCCGGGTATGTGGATTTCAAGAACGTGGAGCTGAAGAAGGGCACGTACGCGGTCTGGCTGGGCTCCCACTGGCTGGGACTGATATCGGTGCCGACGCGCGAGGACAGTGCCCAATGTTTCGATACGAGCCGCACGCCCACGCCGACGCCCAGGCCGACGCCGCCCCCTCTTCGGGAGACTCCGCCGCCGGCCCTTTTCTTCTCCCCTTTATCACCGCTCGCCACCCCGACGCCGGACGGGTCCTGAGCGCCTAGGTGGTTACATAGATAGCGTTGGAGAAGATCCACCCGCGTGGTTTGAGCCAGCGTCTTTTCCAGGCTTCGACGCGGTAGGCACCGGGTTCGTGTACTGCGGCTTCCAGCCTGCGGCCGTGTGCCTCTGCCACCACCCCTGCACCGGCCCGAACGAGCCTTATGTGCGCGGCCGCGGGGAGTTCCACCTCGAAGATGCATGAACCTGCGGCGTTGATATGATCCCCCATTTGAGCAACCTGCTCGCCTGCTCTCGCCCGGAAGCGGAAGCCTTCCGACGGGTGTAGTCTATCGTAGGCCACCCAGGCACGACCCGCAGAAAGGGCCTGGTAGACGAGGGCGCGGTCATGCTCCCACTCGTGCGCAAAGGGCGCCGGCGTGAGGATGTGAGTGGTGACGGCGCGGAAGCAGTCTTCGTAGGGGAGAAAACGACGGCGTATCGGGCCGATGTTGTAAACCCGGGCGTGGGCATCGGGCCCACCGATGGCCACCGTGGGGCGCTCCTGCAGGAGTTCGTCCCATTTGGCCAGGGTCTCGGCGTAGGGGCCCGTGGTAAACCACTGGGGGAAGAAGCCGACGAGGATGGCCTTGGCCTTGCTGCTGGCATGCGGCCGGAACTCGGACATGAAGTTCCACAGCTCGATGCCCGTAAACCCCTCCACATCCCAGACCGTCCAGGGGTAGGTGTCGGGGATGAGGGGACTGGCCTTCTCGATAGGGTGGGCGAAGAAGGTAAGCCCGCCCTGGGCACGAACGGCATCGATCAGCCGCTGCGGGTCGGC
>RFJM01000308.1 GCA_003694905.1 Caldilineae bacterium | reverse complement strand
CCCATCGACATGTCCCAGTCAACTCCCATCCGTGCCGTATTGCTCGACCTGGATGGCACCCTCATCGCCAACGAGATGCGTGCCTTTCTGGCCGAGTATTTCGCGCTCATCTCCTCCAGCTTCGCACACCTCGTCCCGGCCGACCGCCTGCCCGAATTGCTCATTCGCGCTACCCGCGCCATGATCGAAGACCAAAGCAATGCCACCAATCAGGAAGTATTCGAGAGGGTGTTTCCGCAGCTGGTCGGACATCCCTGGTCGGTGCTGGAACCCGTATTCCGGGACTTCTACGAACGCGAATTCCCTCGGCTGAGGCCCTATGTGCGCAAGAAGCCCCAGGCGCGTCCTCTACTCGAATGGCTTTTCGCCCATGATTTCCCGGTGGTGGTGGCCACCAATCCTTTGTTTCCTTTGACGGCCATCCGGCAACGCATGGTGTGGGGCGAGGTACACGACTTCCCATACACCCTGATCACTGCCATCGAGAACAGCCGCTCGGCCAAGCCGCACCTGCGTTACTTCCGTGATATACTGGATACCGTATCCTGCCGGCCGGAGGAAGTTCTGGTTGTAGGAGACGAAAACAACGACATGGTGGCCGGCCATCTCGGCTGCCGCACCTTCCTCATTCCCGGGGCCAACACCCACCTGCAACCCGACACCCCTCCGCCCACCTACCAGGGCGGCCTGGCGGATGTACTGAGCCTGCTGCAAGAGCGGGAGCAGTGCACCTGAAGGGCTTCGCTTGCCTCTGCCATGACCGACGAGCTGAGCATCATCCAACAACATATCCGTGATTGCCGGCGTTGCCAGCAAGCCGGCTACCCCGTCCAGGGTCCACCGATATTTTCGGGCACGGCCGCTTCCCGCCTGATGGTGGTAGGTCAGGCGCCGGGCATTGTCGAAGTTTCCAAAACCCATCGTCCGTTCAGTGGCAGCGCGGGCGCGCGTCTCTTCCGCTGGCTGGCCCAGGCAGGATGGGAGGAACAGGAGTTCCGCCGGCGCTTCTATATGACCTCCATCACCCGATGTTTCCCCGGCCCCAATCCCTCCGGCCGCGGGGACCGAGTCCCCACCCGCAAAGAGCAACAGCTCTGCAACGAATGGCTCGAGGCAGAGCTGGCGCTGGTCGATCCCGAGGTCGTCATCCCGGTAGGCAGCCTGGCCGCACGCAGGTTTTTTGGCAAAGGCTACCGGCTGGTCGACCTGGTCGGACAGCGTTTCCGGCTGCACGGTCGTATCTTTGTGGCGCTGCCCCACCCCTCCGGTGCCTCGGGCTGGCTCCAGCAGGAAGAGAACCGCCGCCTCATCCGCAAGGCCATCGCCATCCTGGCCCAACTTCGCGAAGAACTGAGGCTTTGAACAAATCAGGAGCGCAGGCATGATCCCTACCTTACCCTTTGGCCGCACCGGCCATCTCAGCACACGCACCATCTTTGGCGCTGCGGCTCTGGCCGATGTCACGCAGCAAGAAGCCGACGCCACCCTCGAGCTTCTGCTCGAACATGGTGTCAACCACATCGATACGGCAGCGAGCTATGGCCGCTCGGAGGAACGCATTGGTCCCTGGATGCAGCGCCACCGCCGGGATTTCTTCTTGGCCACCAAAGTTGAAGAACGTACCTACGACCGCGCCTGGCAGTCCATTCGCCGCTCGCTCGAACGACTGCGTGTCGAACAGGTAGACCTGCTGCAATTGCACAATGTCAGCGATGCTGAGACCTGGGAACAGGTCATGGGACCCAATGGTGCCTTGCAAGCGGTGCTGGAGGCACGCGACCGGGGGCTCACCCGTTTCATAGGCATCACAGGTCATGGCACCCAGATCGCGCGGCTACACCTGCGGGCATTGGAGCGGATGGACTTCGACGCCGTGCTCCTGCCCTACAACTATCCGATGATGCAGAATCCCCAATACGCAGCCGACTTCCGGGCACTGCTGCAGGTCTGCGAAGCGCGCAATGTGGCCGTGCAGACCATCAAATCCCTATGCCGGCGACCGTGGGGCCGGAAACCGCAGACCCGCGCGACCTGGTACGAGCCTCTAGAAGAGCAGGCCGACATCGACAAGGCCGTCCACTGGGTTCTGGCCACGCAGCCGCGCGTCTTTCTCAATACGGTCGGCGATATCCACATCCTGCCTCGGGTATTGGACGCCGCCCGGCGTTTCGACCCCGGCCAACCTGTTCCCGACATGTCCGCCCTGGCCAGGCGGCTGGGCATGGAGCCGCTGTTCGTGTAAGCGGGTCGGGTTTCAGTCCTGTTCTGCCTCGGCGACTGCGGCCAGCAGCCGTTCCGGATGCCCCTGCCACGCGCCCGCCTCTTCTTCGCCCGCCAGCAGGCGCGCCATGATGCTGTAGAAAGTGCTGTTGACGGGGGTGGCGATGCCCAGCGCCTGTCCGTGGCGATGCACGGCCCCGTTCAGCCAGCCGATCTCGGAACGCCCTCGCGATACGGGGTGCAGATCGTAGTAGAGGGAGGGCATCTTGCTGCCACGGCCGCCGGCGATCACGCGGCCCAGCAAAGGCTGTAGCACTGCCGGAGGCAGGTGCTCGATAAGGGGGGAGACGAGCCGCAAAGGGTAGCCGGCCAGATCGACGGTGGCGAGGCCCAGCCCTCGCATCACCTTCCGGGCTTCCCGCCATGCCCTGATCTCCAGATTGGCCAGCTCCGGAGAGGCAAAGATCTGCGCGGGCGTGTAGCCCAGGATGGCACTCTGAGCGTTGGCCAGGATGTTCATCAACAGCTTGCTCCACTTCAGACTACGAAAGTCGCCAAAGGTCTGGGTGCGGAAACCGGCGCGAACAAAGAGCGCGGCCAGGGGCGAGATATCCTGGTAGGGCGCACAGGGCGCGAATGCGCAGTTAAAGGAAGCGCGGGCCACGCGCACGTGCCCTGGCGCCACGACGGCTACGGGCGTGGTCAGAGCGCCGGCGATGATGGCTGATCCGGGCAAATGCTCTGCCAGGGTCTCTTCGCTGCCCACACCGTTCTGCATGGCGATCAGGGCCGCGGGACGCGCCGGTGCCCGGGCAAGTTCCTGCGCCACCTCCTCGGTGTGGTAAGCCTTGACCGCGAGCACCGCGACATCGAACCGCTTCCCGCTCAGCGCGGCGGGGACGCCCGGAGCGACTGCGGCGCGGGATCTCTGCGGCGCCAGCCCCGGTTCTTCAAGACAGATACCCTGTTCTTCGATAACGGCGGCCATGCCGGGTCTGGCCGCCAGCACGACCTCCACACCTGCACGTTGCAACCGCGCGGCCAAGAAGGTGCCGATGGCACCCGCACCGATGACGAGGACATTCATCGATGGGAACGCACAGGATAGACCTGACGGCCGGGTATGGCCTCGGGGCGCAGGCGCTACCTACAACCCCGAGGCTAAACCTATCTGAGTTCGATGCGGCGCTCGTTGCCGGCGAGGAGACGGGCAATATTGGGTCGCAGGGACCAGAAGATGCCCACCGAGACCAGCAGGCCAAAAGGCAACTGGGCCAGCGCCGGATGTAACCCGGAAGCCGGAGAGACGCCGAATACGTAGAAAGCGAGCAGGATGATGATCGACCCGACGCCCACGGTCATGGTGGCGACCGAGGCAATACGCACGACAAAGAGCACGAACAGGAAGATAGGCAGGAGAATAGCGCCTGCCAGGGGGTTCAGGGCCAGCAGGGCACCCGCGCCGGTACTGCCTCCTGCGCCACCGCGAAAGCGCAGAAACACCGACCAGTTGTGGCCGAAGACCGCCATGGCTCCCGCCAGTGCGGCTGCGACCTCATTGCCGAAGAGTGAGCGGACGATGAGAACCGCCGCCGCGCCCTTGACAAAATCGAGCGCGCCCGTCATAAGTCCAAAGCGCTTGCCCAGAGCGCGATAGACATTGGTACCACCGGTCCGCCCGCTGGCGTGTTTTGTGACATCTACACCGCGCATCCGGCCGATGAGATAGCCAAAGGGAATGCTTCCCAACAGGTAGCCGATAAGCACGGCAAGGATCAGTTGTGTCCAGTGCATGGAAAGGCTCCAAAACGTAAGATGTGGCGCCGCGTCCTCCCTTTGGAGACGGGCGCCGAATAGCTATAACCCCGTACCCGCCGATTCGATGCGCGAGAATTGCGTTTTTTTCCAGGGAAATCTGGCAACGGTCCGGTAGAGGGTATCCAACATGGTCAGGGGCAGGCCCGGAGCGAGCCCGCTAGAAGTGCCGAAAATGGTGGGAGTACCGCGCAGCGGGCCCACGATGTCCTCGAGTTGTCGCATCACCTCGGCCTCGTCATGCTCTCGGGTCAGCCAGCCGATATCCAGATTGCCCCACAGACACAAGCTCTCGGGGCTGCGGGAGCGCGCCAGAGGCAAGGACATGGCCGAGAAGGGGTCCAGGCCCTGCACTCCGTTGATGCCGGTACGCAGCAGATCTTCCCAGATGGGCCAGAGATTGCCGTCGGAATGGAACACCACGGGCAGGCCCAGATCCTGAGCGGCAACGACCAGCAGAGTAAGATATGGGAAGTAGAGACGGCGCAGATGGTCGGGATGGATGATCGGGCCTCGGCGAAAGGCGATGTCTTCGCCGATGATGATGCCATCGGCACCCGCCTTGGCGAGAACGGCCAGTTGCTCGCTCGCTTCCACCACTGCGTCGGCCATGACCCGCTTCACTTCGGGATCGTTGCGGGTGATGCGTATGACGGCATCCTGCCAGGTCCAGGCTTTGGACAGCGAGCTGAATGGCCCATCGATGAGGGCGAAGACAAACAGGTCACTGTTTCTCTGCCAGTAGCTCAGCCGGAAGCGGGCATCGGCTTCATCCGGTTGCTCGCCTGCGCCCCAACCGTGGGAAAATGACACGGTCACAAGATCGTGATGCCAGCGTTGCACGAGCGCCCGCTCGGCATCCAGAGGAACAGCGGCACCGGCGGGCAGCCCCACCGCTTCTCTGACCAGGGTCAGATCGAGGCCGAGTTCACCGCAAGGGAGCCGGGACGGCGGATTGCCCAACAGGGTTTCGCCCACCAGCGCCCGCCCGGTGAGTGAGGAAGAGGATGTCATGGCCTACAGGATACGGCAGATCTCGTTCGCGAGCAATTCTGGGGCATCGGCGAGGTGGTAAGTGGAATTCCGGTTCGACGGGCTCACCTCGCCTGCGCCAGGCCGGAAAGCCTGTCTTATAGGCTGCCACCATCTAGAAGCGCCCCCCTAGGGATAGCGCGGTACATCGGTTTGCGGCGAGTGCTGGTAAAATAGGGGTTGCAGGCAGACCGTCCGGGTCGCGGGCAGTCCGCCTAACCTGCCAGAGTCGGCAGAAAACTTCTGCGAACGACGCAGTTCGCCAGGAAGGTGGCCATGAAAAACAGCCTGTTCTCAAGCAGTTTGGATTCGAGCTTCAAGATCTATCACGAGTTGATGACACACAAAGTGCGAGATATTCTGCTCGTGTCAACACCTTATGACGCCTGGATCATGGAAGAGGATGGGCGGTTGTCGGAACGTATCGTCAACGAGTATCGGGGCTTGAACCTAAGCCGCCCCCCCAAGCTGACCTGGGCAGCCACGGCCGAGGAGGCCTTGGAGATCTTGAAGGACCGGGAGTTTCAGCTGGTCATCACCATGCCGAGACTGGCAGATATGAATGCCTACAGCCTTGGCCAGCGCATCAAGGCGGAGCATCCCGACCTGCCGGTGGTCTTGCTTTCGCACAGTCCGCTGGAATACGAGGGCGACTCGGCCAGCTTCGTACGACCCCCTGGCATCGACCGCAGTTTCGTCTGGTCGGGAAACACGGATCTGCTGGTGGCGGTGGTCAAGAGCACGGAAGATCGGCTGAATGCTGCCCATGATACGGCCGTGGCGGGTGTGCGCATCATTCTGTTCGTGGAGAATTCGCCGCTTCATACCTCCTCGCTTCTGCCCCTGCTCTACAAGGAACTGGTCAATCAGACGCGATCGGTCTTGGAAGGGAAGCTAAACGAGGAACACCGGCTTCTGACGATGCGAGCGCGGCCGAAGATCCTGCTGGCAGATCACTTCGAAGAGGCCATGGCCCTGTTCGAGCAGTTTGAGCCCTATGTGCTGGGGGTGATTTCCGACGCGCAGTTTCCGCGCGGAGGTGTGTTGGACAACAACGCCGGCTTCGATCTACTGCGGGAAATCAAAGCACGGCGTTTCGATATACCCTTGCTGTTGACAAGCGTCGAGCCCCACAACGCCGAACGCGCGGCAGAGATTCCCGCAGTTTTTGTGGATAAGAGCTCTCCCACCCTCAACGATGAGATCCACGATTTCTTCAAGTATCATCTCGCTTTTGGTGACTTCATCTTCCGCCTGCCCGATGGCACCGAGATCGACCGGGCCAGCGATCTGCGTACTATGGAGATGTGCCTGCGCCGGGTGCCGGATGAGTCGTTGGTCTATCACGCAAGCCGCAATGACTTTTCGCGCTGGCTGTTCACGCGTACCGAAACGGTAGTGGCCTCGCAGATCCGCGACTATACCGTCGCAGATTATCCGAGTGTCGAGGATCTGCGCAGGCATTTGATCTCGATCATCCATGCACGGCGGACCGAACGGCAGATGGGGGTGGTGGCCGATTTCAGTGCTGCGGAGTTTGACCTGGTCACCAAATTCTTCAAGATCGGGCAGGGTTCGTTGGGCGGCAAGGGGCGCGGTCTGGCTTTCGTGGCGTCTCTGTTGCGCCAGCATGAGGCCCTACGCGCGAAATACGAAGGAATACGCCTTTTTGTCCCCCGCACACTGGTGATCACCACCGAAGCTTTTCGGCATTTTGTCGAGGAGAATCATCTCAAACACCTGGCCGAAGCCGATATCCCTGACGTAGAGATCGCGGAGCGATTTCTGCGGGGCGATTTTCCCGCCAGTCTGGAAAACGATCTGCGGGCCTATCTGAAGAAAATCCGTTATCCCCTGGCAGTCCGATCCTCGAGCCTGCTGGAAGATGCACAGTTCCGCGCCTATGCGGGACTCTATCGCACGTACATGCTGCCCAATGAGCACTATGATCTCGAAGTACGGCTGCAGCATCTCATCCACGCCATCAAGCTGGTCTATGCCTCGACTTATTTCCAGGGACCCAAGGCGTTTTCGAAACGAGTGGGGCGACGGACCGAAGAAGAAGAGATGGCGGTGCTCATCCAGCAACTGGTAGGGGAACGCTATGGTGACTATTTCTACCCCGCGGTGTCCGGCGTGGCTCAATCCTACAACTACTACCCTTACGCCCGCATGAAACCGGAAGACGGTATCGCCACCATTGCCATGGGTTTCGGGCGCATTGTGGTGGAAGGGGGCAAGGCGCTGCGGTTCTCGCCGAGGCATCCCCAGTTGTTGCCGCAACTGGGTACCGTGGCCTCTACTTTGAAGAATGCTCAGCAGTACTTCTATGCCTTGAAGATGGGGGAGGATTACAACGTGTTGGGCGTGAGCGAGGAGGGCAACCTGGTGAAGCGAGAGGTGGCAGACGCGGACGACGAATACCCGATGAAGCTGGTTGCCAGCACCTACATCCCCGAGGAAAACCGTATTCGCGACACGGTGATGGCTCGCGGGTACCGGGTCATCACCTTTGCCCGTTTCCTGAAATACAACGAGTTTCCCCTGGCAGCGTTGATCAACGACGTGCTGGCCATGGGACAGGAAGGGATGGGTACGCCGGTAGAACTGGAATTCAGCATCAACTTCCGGCTGGATGATCGTTGCAAGCCGGAATTCGCCTTTCTGCAGTTGCGGCCCATGACGGCGCGATGGGAATTGCAAAACGTGGAGGTGCAGCCGGAGGAGGTGGAGAAAGCGTTTTGCTACTCGGAACAGGCGTTGGGAAATGTCCAGCAGCTCCGCTTCGCAGACATCGTTTTCGTCAAGCCCGAGACCTTTGATCGTAGCAAGACGCGCGAGATCGCAGCGCAGATCGGCCGGTTCAATGCTTTCCTGCAACAGGAAGAGCGGCCCTACCTGCTCATCGGACCCGGCCGCTGGGGCACGGCAGACCGCTGGTTGGGCATTCCCGTGCGCTGGTCGGATATCTCGGGCGTGGGCGCGATCGTGGAGACAACCAGCCCTGAACTGCGTGCCGAACCCTCGCAGGGTTCTCACTTCTTCCATAATATCACCACTCTGGGGATCAACTACATCACCGTCGCCGATGCCGACAAGAGCTTTATCAAGTGGGATTGGCTGTGCAGCCAGCCGAAGGTCAGGGAAACCGATTATGTTGCCTGGGCCAGGGTAGATCCTCCTGTCGTGCTGAAGGTCGATGGCCGTACCTCGCGCTGTGTCCTCTTTCAAGAGACCAATTTCTATGAAAAAATTGATAATAATTGACAGGGCAGTGGCCGGCGTGTTAGAATGGCACTAGTCTTGGCCTATCACAACACTTCGTCCTCAATTGCAAGCAGCGCTCGTGCATCCCGTCCGCCAGAAAATCCTCGAAATCCTCAAACGCCAGGGCCATGCCACCGTCGGCGAACTTGCCGAACATCTGGAGATGGCGCCGGTATCTGTGCGGCATCATCTCGATCTGCTGATCGGTGACAATCTGGTGTGGACGCCGCGCACGCGACGCACGCCCGGTGCGGGCAGGCCCCAGCGGGTGTATGCGCTGACGGAGGAAGCACACCAGTACTTCCCCAACAACTATCAGCAACTGGCAGAAGAAAGTCTGCGCATCCTGAAGGAACTGCTGACGCCGGAGCAGATGGACGAGGTGATGACAACCCTGGCGCAAAGGACGGCCGCGCAGGCGCCCTCCGGGCTGACTGCTTTGCCGCCGTGTAGGCGCATCGAAGCTGCGGTCGGATTTCTCAGTTCGCTGGGTTACATGGCAGAATACGAGGTAAGCGAAGGAACGGCGCTGCTGCATACATGCAACTGCCCCTACGCCCAGCTGGCATCGCCGCACGGCGAGCTATGCTTGATGGATCTGCATCTGATCCGGTTGCTTACCGGGTTGGATCCTCAGCGGGTCGCCCACATCACCGATGGCGACGTCCGCTGTTCCTATCGAATGACTCTGGCCGACGCAGGGCAGCCCCAATCTCCTGCCCTCGCCCTTGATCTTCCCATCAAGAGTGTCACCAATGCCTAGCGTTCACTTAACAACCCACGTACCGGACATCGCCACAGAGACGGAGGCTTCGGGGCTTGTCGATCGATTCGGGCGCAGGCTCAACTATCTCCGCATCTCGCTGACGGATGTGTGTAACCTGCGATGCGTTTACTGCATGCCGGAGAAAATGACGTTTCGCCCCCGGCGGGAGTTGATGTCGGACGAAGAGCTGCGCCTGATTGTGCGTATGATGGTGGAGCTTGGGATCACGAAGATCCGGCTGACCGGCGGCGAACCGACAGTGCGGCCCAACTTGGTAGGACTGGTGCGCTATATGGCCCAACAGGAAGGTCTGCAGGACCTGGTCATGACGACGAATGGCATCCTGCTGCCCCAACTGGCAGAGCCACTGGCACGAGCGGGCCTGAAACGGGTGAACATCTCGGTCGACACGCTCAACCCTCACAAGTTCCGGCAGATCACCCGCTGGGGAGATCTGGATGCCGTGTGGGCAGGTGTGGAAGCCGCGGAAGCAGCCGGGCTAAGGCCCATCAAGATCAATGCCGTGGTGACGCGGGGATTCAACGATGACGAAGTCGCTGACCTGGCCCGCCTCACCCTGGAGCGCGAGTGGCAGGTTCGCTTCATCGAGCTCATGCCCTTCGGTAGCGAGGCCGAGTTCGCCCAGAGTGCGGTGGTCACCTCGGAGGAGACGCGGCGCTTGATCGAGGCGAAGCTGGGGCCATTGCAAGAGATGCCGGGCTATGACGGCCGCGATCCGGCGCGGCCCTATCGGTTGCCCGGTGCCCGCGGCACGGTGGGCTTTATCAGTACGATTTCGGAACCGTTCTGCAGTGCCTGTAATCGACTGCGCCTGACGGCCGACGGCAAACTGCGGCTCTGTCTGCTACGAGATGGCGAGTTCGATCTGCTCACACCTTTGCGTGCAGGTGTGGGCTACGATGAGCTCAAACAGCAGGTCTTGGCCGCGGCTTATGAGAAACCCTGGGGCCACGGACTGCCCGACGGTGCCATCCCTACCAATCGAATCATGTCCCAAATCGGCGGATAGGATCGAAGTTTACTTATTCCCGGTCCATTCTCGTCTAGAATACAGAAGTTATCATACTTACCTAAACACCCCTCAGGAGGTATCTCCGATCATGACAACAACCCCACTCACCGAAGTGACGGCGGGAGTCACCTTGACCGAAGCCGCGGCCGCCAAATTGAAGGACGTCCTTGCCCAGAAGGGGCTGGAAGAGTCCTATGGCCTGCGCGTGTTTGTGCAGGGTGGTGGATGCGGCGGCATGCAGTACGGCATGACGTTCGACAACAATCCGCGCGAAGATGACGAGATCTATGAACAACACGGCCTGAAGGTCATTGTCGATCCTATCAGCCTGTTCTACATCAACGGTTCGCGCATCGACTATGTGGAAAGCCTGATGGGCGGGGGATTCAACATCGAGAATCCCAATGCCGTCAGCTCTTGCGGGTGCGGGAGTTCGTTCCGCACGGCGCGCAGCCACACCGGCGAGGAAATGCCCGAATCCTGTCACTAAGTCTTATGGCGGACAACGCTGCTGAACCCGGTCATGAAAGCATGGCCGGGTTTTTGCATGGGCTGGGGCTGGCGCTTCGCCCAGCACGGCGTGTGGGGGTATACTAGACGGTATGAGGCAGAATCGTACCCTGCTCACGTGTCTACTATTCATGGTCCTGGCCGTCGCCTGCGGTTTGGGCCTGGTTGGTGGCGCAGTGGTGGCGGGCCGTGTGCCGGCCGTGCAGATGCTGTTGGCCACGCCCACACCCCTACCCCCTACACCGGCCCCGACCGCTACTCCCTTCCCCACCCCTACACCACTGCCGCCTCCTCCATCAGGCCAGAGCTATCTCGATCCGGAACAGCGTCTTATTCAGCTCTATCGTGACGCCAGTCCGGCCGTGGTCAATATCAATACACAGATCCTGCGCCGGGACTTCTTTTTCGGCATCATTCCCGAGAGTGGATCGGGTTCGGGGTTCGTCTGGGACGAGGCCGGCCATATCCTCACCAACTATCATGTGATCGAAGGCGCGCAGACCATCGAGGTGAGCTTCGGAGACGATCTGGTCTTCCCGGCCGAGGTGGTGGGTTCCGACCCGCCCAACGACCTGGCCGTGCTCCGGGTCGAGCAACTGCCGCCCGGTGTCAGCCCCCTGCCTCTGGGGGATTCGGACGCGTTGCAGGTGGGCCAGACCGCGGTCTCCATCGGCAACCCCTTCGGCCAGTTTCAGCGCACACTCACTGCGGGCGTGATCAGCGCGCTGAATCGCACCATCCAGCTGGATGAAGAGCGGGTGTTGCGGGGCGTCATCCAGACGGACGCCGATATCAACCGCGGCAACTCGGGTGGGCCGTTGCTCGACTCCTCGGGACGCGTGATCGGCATTACGACCGCCATCTTCTCGCCCACAGGCGCCAATGCCGGGGTGGGATTGGCGATTCCCATCAACAAAGCGAAACGAGTGGTACCCGTCCTTATCCAGGAAGGCCGGTATCGCCATCCCTGGCTGGGCATCGAGCACTTGGGCTATGCGCTCAACTCGACGCTGGCGCGGGTGCTGGATCTGCCGGTGGACCACGGGCTGCTGATCGCCCGTGTCTATCGCAATTCCCCGGCCCAGCGGGCAGGTATCCGCACTGCCACCCGCGAGGTGATCATCGGTAACCGACGCTTTCTCATTGGGGGGGACGTCCTCACCGCCATCGACGGGGTGCCGCTGAAAACCTGGGAAGACCTGGACGCATATCTGCAAGAAGAAACAGAAGTGGGTCAGACGGTCACGCTGGAGATTGTGCGCGATGGCCGGCCCATGTCTTTGCAAGTCGAAGTGGGTGAAGAACCCACAAGATCTTTCTAACACTCATACACCGGAGCTAATCCATGAACGATTCTACAACCTTACTGACGTGTCTCAACTGCGGTCGTAGTGAGCAGCAAGTGCCGCTGGTGGCGCTGCGCTATAACCAGACTCCCGGCTGGATTTGTTCGCAGTGTCTGCCTATTCTCATTCACCAGCCGCAGCGCCTGGCGGGCAAGCTGAAGGGTGCCGAGAATCTGCCTCCCGCGGCCGAACACTGATCCGCAACCGAGCGTGATATTGGCCCGGCGTCAGCCAACGGCCGCGAAATAGAGGTGCACGATGACGAGACGACTGCAAACGGAGATCCTCGTAATCGGCGGTGGTGCGACGGGTGTGGGCATCGCCTGGGATGCGGCTCTGCGCGGGTTCGATGTCATCCTCGTAGAAAAGCGCGACCTGACCCACGGCACGACCGGACGCTACCATGGTCTGTTGCACAGCGGAGGACGCTATGTAGTCAAGGACCCGCAGAGCGCGCGCGAGTGTATCGCGGAGAATCGGATTCTGCGGCGTACGCATCCCCATTGCATCGAAGACACAGGCGGCTTCTTCGTGGTCACGCCCGAGGATGAGGGGGAGTATCCGGACCGGTTCGTGCAGGCCTGCGCCGAGACGGGTGTTCCCTGTGAGGAGATTGCGTTGCGCGAGGCGTTCCGCCGCGAACCCCTGCTCAATCGCCGTATCAGCCGTGTGTTCGAGGTGCCCGATGGTGCGGCAGACAGTTTTCTGGCCACGCATGTGACGGCACAGGCGGCAAGGCAAGCAGGTGCCCGTATTCTCACCTATCACGAGGTGACGGGGCTGCTACTGCGCGGGCCCGAAGGAGCGCGAGAGGTAGTGGGGGCGCGGGTGGAGGACCTGGCCGGGGGGGAAACTCTGGAGATCCACGCGACGATGACCATCAACGCCACCGGTGCCTGGGCCGGGCAAATCGCGCGCATGGCCGGTCTGACGGTGGAGGTGATACCCGGCAAGGGTGTGATGGTGGCCATGAATCATCGCCTGGTGAACACGGTGATCAATCGCTGCAAGATGCCGGCGGATGGCGATATCCTGGTACCGATTCATACGGTCTCGGTGATCGGCACGACAGATGTGCGGGTGCCGGACCCAGAGCACTACGGCATCGAGCCCTGGGAGGTGGCGTTGATGCTGGCGGAGGGTGACAAGCTGGTACCGGGACTCAGCCGGGCGCGGGCGGTACGGGCCTGGGCCGGGGTACGGCCGCTTTATCAGGAAGGCTATACCGGCGCCAGTCGCGAGGCGACACGGCAGTTCACGTTGCTCGATCACGCCCGGCGAGATGGGGTACAGGGTCTGCTCACGATCATCGGCGGCAAGTGGACGACTTTCCGGTTGATGGCCGAGAAGACGGTGGATAAGGCGTGCGAGTATCTGGGCACGCGGCAGCCGTGCCAGACGGCGACGACGCAGGTGCCGGGAGCCGAACAAGGGCACTACTGGCTGGGGCATCGCCTGCATGAGGTGGAGGAGCACGAGTTGCATGGGGATCTCGTTTGCGAATGCGAGCTGGTGACACGGGCCATGCTGGAAAACGCGGTGTACAGAAATCCCACGCTTACGCTAGACGACCTGCGCAGGGATTTACGCTTGGGGATGGGGCCCTGTCAGGGTGGGTTCTGTACGTATCGGGCGGTGGGTATTCTGCACGAGATGCGTGAGCGCGCGGGGGAGGCCGGCGGCGAAGTAGATCGGTCGGACTGGGAGGTAGCATATATGCAGTCGCCGGCGCATAACCGCTCCCTGCCCCCACCATCTTCGCTCCCCCTGGCGCTTTCCTCACCCAACCTGCTCCTGCGAGATTTCTTGCAAGAGCGCTGGAAGGGTGTGAGGCCGATCCTGTGGGGAAGGCAGTTGAAGCAGGAGATGCTGGATTCCCTTATCTACCTGAGTTTGATGAATGTTGACCATTTGCCCGACGCGGGGTTGACGAGTCCGATGACGGCTTTTTATGAGCAGGATGCCGGAGATGTAGGGGAAACGGAGGCAGGCGTATGAGAGAGATTCCCGATCTGCTGGTGATTGGTGCAGGTTTGAGCGGTCTGATGGCGGCTTATGAGGCGGCCGAGGCAGGCCTGCGTGTCAAGGTTATCGCCAAAGGGCTGGGTAGCATGCACTGGAGCGCGGGGACGGTGGATGTGCTGGGCTATGCAGCGGGAGACAAAGCGGTGTCTATGCCGCTGCAAGAGCTGGAAGGGTTGCAGGCTGTGGCGCCACATCACCCGTATGTGGTGGCAGGCGCGGAAGCGGTAACAGAGGCACTGTCCCGGTTCGTTGCGCTGGCCAAGGAACTGGGTCTACCCTATGAGGGAGCGGAAGAGCCCGGGCGCAATCTCTGGCTGCCGTCGCCCGTGGGGGCAGCCCGGCCGGTGTATCTGGCCCCCCAGGGGCAGCGATACGGAGATCTGGCGCTGGCCGAGCCCATTGTGGTGGTGGGGTTCGAGGGGCTGCGCGATTTCTACCCGTGGGTCATTGCCGAGAACCTGCGCAAGCAGGGGCATCGGGCCAGGGGGACGGTGCTGCCCTTCGCGCTACTGAGTGAACGCCGCGATGCCAATACGGTGCAACTTGCCCAAGAGCTGGATGAGCTGAAGAGGGTGGTGACGCTGGCGCGGGCGCTGAAGGAGGTGGTGGAACCAGGCGAGCGGGTGGGACTACCGGCGCTGGTAGGGCTGGATAGGCACGGCCGGGCGATGGAAGTGCTGCAAGAGGAATTGGGGACCCGCGTTTTCGAGATCCCAACGCTGCCGCCGAGTGTTCCGGGAATGCGACTGTATCGTGCTTTGCGCTCAGACTTGGAAGGTCGGGGAGTAGAGGTGGAAATCGGTATGGAGGCCGTGGGGTATGAGGCAAAAGAGGAGAATGGAGGGTTTCGTCGCTTGCTGTGGGTGGAAACGGCGACCAGCGCCAGGCCGCTGAAGCATCGGGCGCGCGCATTTCTGCTGGCAACAGGGGGACTGTTGGGCGGGGGGTTCGACAGCAATCATGAGGGGCGTGTGTGGGAGCGGGTGTTCGACCTGCCCCTGGCAATGCCCCAGAATCGCGAGGACTGGTTCCGCCCGAAGTTCCTGGATCCCGCGGGGCATCCGGTATTTCAAGGCGGGGTGTCTGTGGACCGGGAGTTCCGACCGGTATCCCCAGAAGGCAAGCGGCTATTCGCCAATCTGTGGGCAGCAGGTAATGGGTTGCGGGACTGCGATGGTATTCGCGAGCGCAGCCGAGAAGGAATCGCTATCGTTACCGGCATCGCCGCGGCCAGGAGTATCCTGGTGGCGCTACGGAGAGAGAAGCATGTTCACTGAGAGCTGGCAGTCGGTCGGTCCTTCGCTGGACGAGTGTATCAAGTGTAATATCTGTACGGCGTACTGTCCGGTCGCGGCTGTGACGGACCGGTTTCCCGGGCCCAAGTACGCGGGTCCGCAGGCACAGCGGTTTCGAGAAAACGGCCAGCCGCACGCACCCGATCGATCGGTGGATTATTGCTCGGGCTGCCGGGTTTGTAACGAGGTGTGTCCGACAGGGGTGAAGATCGCGGAGTTGAACGCGCGGGCCCGCGCACAGATGGTGGCGGAACAGGGAATTCCGCTGCGCAACCGGCTGCTGGGCCGCAATGAACTGTTGGGGAAGCTGGGAAGTCTGGCTCCCCGGTTAGCGAATCTCGGCCTGCACAATCACGTCAGCCGCGTGATGGCAGAGAAGGTGGTGGGTATCGCCCGCGAAGCGCCCCTACCCCGCTTCAGTGAGGAAGGGACGTTTGGTAGCTGGATGAAACGAACGGCCGGGGAGCGGCTGCGGTCGGACCGGAAGGTGGTGTATTTCCACGGTTGCGCCACGATGTATTACGAGCCGTTTGTGGGCAAAGCAACGGTGGTTGTGCTGGAACACCTGGGGTATGAGGTGATTGTGCCACCCCAGAATTGTTGCGGTCTGCCGCTGCTCAGCAATGGGGAGTTCGGCGCGGCGCGGCGGTATCACGAAGGGAATCTGCACAAGCTGGTCCCGTATGCGCAGCAGGGATACGAGATCGTCGGCAGCAGTACAAGCTGTACACTGACGCTGAAAGAGGAAGCTCCCGAATTGCTGGACATGTTCGACGAAGAAAGCGAGGAGCTGAAGCTGGCGGTGTGGGATGTCTTCGAATGGCTGCGCGAACGGTACCGGCAAGGCGAACTCCCCACAGACTTCAAGCCGCTGCCCATGGTGCTCCCCTATCATCCACCCTGCCAGTACCGCGCGCATCGGGTGGGACGGCCGGCGGCGGAGCTGCTGGCACTGATTCCAGGGCTGGATGTGCGCGTGAGTACGGCGCGCTGCTGCGGCATCGCGGGCACGTACGGGTACAAGCGAGAGAAGTACCAGATCGGGATGGATGTAGGAGCCGAGCTGTTCGAGTTTGTCCGGGAACAGGGTCGCGAGGTAAGGATGACGGCCTGTGACTCGGAGACGTGTCGGTGGCAGTTGGAACACGGAACAGGTCTGCCCAGCCGGCATCCCATCGAGGTATTGGCAGCGGCATATGGGCTTTATGACCTTGAGCGAAGAGAACCCCGAGGTGTGTGAGGGCCGGCGCCCGCACGCGCTTCGCCCGTCACCCGTCGCCGCGCCCCACCCTTGGCCGCGAGCACTCGGGGTGTGTGTCATGGCGCAGCGACGGGTGGGCCGCCGACTTTGTCGGCGGCCGCGGGCGCCGGCCCGCGCGCGGCTCTACTACCGCGTCTGCTGAATCAGCGGCAGGTAGACGGCTCCCGCCAGAATCACGCGTTCCCCCTGCTGGCCGCCGGAAGCGCCGGGGCGTTCAAAACGCAACGCATACTCGCCGGCAGCCAGCCCAGGCGGCAGAGAGAAAAATAGGGCATGCCCGTTGGCACTTGTCCGCACATCCGGTGCGCGTTTGTCGTCCACGTAGACCTTTGTGCCCGGCCAGAAATACCGCCCGGTGACGGCGACCTCCTGGCCTACCCGGCGTACTACTGCAGGTTCCAACACATCCACCTCAGGACTGCAGCTAAGACGCGCCTGCACCGTCTGAAGCACACCGGCAGCGTCGGCAACTGTCTCAGTCCATTGCATCACCTCCCCTCCTGTCGCCAGGGCAAGATCTTCGGCCAGCCTGACCGTCGTGGGGTAATCGATACTGCTCGACGGCGTCACAAGCCAGGGCGAGACGGCAACCCCTGCAGCAACTGCCGCTTCGCCTGCCTTGTCCACTGCCTCGCGATCCGCTCCAGGATCCTGGCTGGGATCGCCGTCCTCAGGCCCCTGATTACTCACCGGCACGATCGCACGCACATACCCATCACGCCAGGCATGGCTAGCGGCAACCGAGGCTACCGCTCGCCCCCAGTCTGCAGGATAGTCGATCTCGCGGCCTGGGGCATCCACTACTGCCCCATCGGCACACAGCGATAGCGAACCATCCGCAGCCCTCATCACGTCGAGCACCTGGTACACCACATCCACACCGAGCTCCTGCAACTCCGCCACGACACCATCTATCCGACTACAGACATCGCGCACATGCCTTTGCATCTCCGGCGAAGCGTCCACCACGAACAGCAAATCCAACCGGGCTTCCCCGGCCTCGCAGAATTGTCTGCGCACGTAAAATGAATGCTCCACCGTGGCAGCCATGCCGTCGTTATCAACGACCGTCAGACGAGCGGTATGCCTGCCCGGCGTCAGTCCTTCCACCTCCACCTGAGGCCCGGTCCCTACCGGTTGTCCGTCGATCCACCACTGGAACCCGTCCCCTGCCACGGCTCCATCTTCGGCATCGAATGCAGACCCTACCAGAACCAACGCGTCGCCCCATCCCACCACCTCGTTCGCGTCGGGGTTGAGGATACCTGCGCGGGGCGGGCGCGGCCGCACGGAAAACGGAGCGTCCGAGGTATCCCAAGCTGTGAGCAGACCATCGCTCACAATTGCGCGCACAAGGGCCTCATTTCCATGCGTCCCCGGCACGGGCTCGTTGTAAATAATCGTGTTCGTGTACGGTACGATTGTCAGCAAGCGCCAGGTTTGACCGTTGTCATTGCTATACTGCAGTGTCACCTGCAGATCATCCCCGTCGGGATCCTGGGCGTCCAGTCGCACGGTGAGAGTGTCGGCATACGACTCGCCTCCGTTTGGCTCCAGAACGGTCACAGAGGGAGCGTGAGCGCCGGCTGACCGGCGTGCTACTTCGGCTTCGCCCTGCTTCAGAACCACATGCGCCGTCTGCGCAGGATAGGGCATCGCCAGTACGAAAGATCCCCCCTCCACCGCCATCCAGGGTGGACCATCAGCTTCGGGCAAATCAAAGCTAAGCTCATCGAGCACCGCATTGCCCTCGTCGAGCAATTGCAGCGTATACACCCCCTGGTCGGATACCAGCGTCGTAGCGGCGGTATCGACAAGCTGTGTTTCCGAGACGAGCCCGGCAGGTACGCTGAGCACTTGGTCGAACTCGGCAGACTGCGCGGTCGGCGTAACCAGTGCCGAGACCAAGAGCACCTGGTTGGCCTGCAACAGATCCCATGCCAACGCCTTCGCCCCCGGCGTAGCCATATCCTCTTGGACCAACGAGTCCGCGGAAGCAGGCTCGGCAGCCAGACCCTTGGACGGGATCTTGTCATACAGGGCCTCGTATGTATAGTCAGATGGCCATCGGCCTCGGCCCACACTTGTTGCGTAGGACATGAGGTCTCCGGCTACGCCAGGGCTAATGGCCGTTTCATCGAAGATGTCGAAGCCGAGCGTACCCCCCACAAAACCGCTCCCCATCATACAGGGATTGTAGGGATAGTCCGTGTCCACTCCATCGGGCCCACCACAATCCACGTGTTTGCGTCCCTTGTTGTGGCCCAGTTCATGCGCCAAAGTCGCCCCCCCATGAGGCGCATACCACGGAGCCGCCTGCGCCACAGCCGGGCTAAACGAATCGGTGGCCATGACGCCCCAGGCACTCCAGCCGGGTCGATAGCCGATACCTCCCGCCGGCATCTCCGAAGGATGAACCATGCCGTAGAAATGCGCCTTGCCGCACGCCTTCCACTGACTGTGCTCATGCCACAAACGATACCAGCCAATGCGTGCCAACACCTTGTTCGTGTCATCGGGCAGCTCGTACGCCCCACCGGCTTCCTTGATCATCCCCCCTTCATCGACCAGTACGTTGGGCACCGGAAACGCCATGTACAACCATTCAAGAATATCAAAGAACCCCGGATCCGTCACGGCGGCCGTCTGGGGCGACGTCTTTACCCGCACAAACTCGACACACAAAGGCTTCTTGCCGTGGAACGTTACAAACAGAGGGTAGGAGTTGTTATCGGTGTTGACCTCCTTCAGCGCACCGTCGTAATTGATCTCGGCCACCAGACCGGTGATGCCTTCTGCGATCCAGTTGGCCGGAAGCAGAAAATTAAAGCTACCTTTGGCCAGCAGGCGATTCGCCCCCGTTTCGAAAACCGGCACCCCGGGATTCAGCGGCGCCAGGGGAGAATTGAAGAGTTCCTGTCCGTTCTTGATACCCCGCAGGCGTACCTTAGGGACAAGCCCGGTAAAGACATCAACCCGAGGATACACGCGCACAATGGTATACTTGCCGGCCACCAGCGGCACCGAGTTTCCCAGATCTTGAACCGCTTGCGTCACCTCCACAGCGTCGATACTGAAGTCCATAGCCACGTCTTGGGCTCCCAGAGGCAGGCGATAGATTCCGCCGTGCTGGGCCCAATAGATGAACTGGTCCGTGAGCAACAGGTATCTGGGACCCAGCACGCCGAGAGCCAGATCGGTCAACTCTCCACCGCCCGCGTTGGCCCGTCTCACCCTTCCCGCCTGACTCAGATTGCTATCACTCCAGAACACGTGCTCCTGATTGGCAACGACTGAACCTGCATGAACTCCGTCCTCGGCCCCGACAAGCGAGACGATCCCTCCACCTGCTTTGAGCACACTTCGGGCCCGTCCCGTATCGAACTCTACCCAAAACACCCTGCTGTCGTTCAGAGCAATTCCGGTCGGATTCTGCACATCATCCGCCGCGCCGGCCAGCGTCTCCACCGCTCCCCCCACCTTGGGGACACGTTTCACTGCCCCCACACCGGGTTGATTGATCGCCTTCACCCCGGTCTTACCTTCCACCCAGTAGACATGCGTCTCGTCCACCCGGAGATCGCGAATAAGATAGGTCTGATCGCTATTGGAGACCACAACCACCTCCTGGATCGGCCCGCCCGCTTTGGACATGCGATAAATAGCATTGTCGGTGCTCCCCTGCCGGCGACGGGCCCAGTAGAGATAGGCCTGATCTTGCGCCAGCCCGCAACAGGTACCGGCACCGGCAACGAAGACCTGCGCGACTCCCCCGCTCACAGAAATGCGCCTGATGTGCCCATCACTGTCCCGGAAATACACATGATCCTGATCCGCCACCATGCCGCTGGGCGCGAAATTGCAGCGATAGAGCAACGGCACAACCGATCCGCCGTTCCAGTCCATGCGCTCGAGAACGACCGCCTTGAGAGAACCGTCCAGCTGACACGTCTCCGCTCCGAATCCCCGCCGGGCAACGAAAAGATGAGTCTGATTGCGCGCCAGGGCGACCGGGCTTATGTCGGTTCGCACTTCCTCCGGCACACTGGCCGGCACGGATGGCACTGCCAACCCCGTTGTCGGCAACCCAACCGCCTCCCCCTGTTGCTGTAGCCCGGCAGAGAAGCCGGCCAGGAGAACCAACACTACGAGCGCGAGCAACCGTAGCAGCCCGCGCGAGCGAAATCGTCGACGCACCATAGGGCACCTCCTTCGGTAATGTGTGTAGACCAGGCTCGTCTTGCGCCAACCCATACGGCGCCGCATGCGGCCGGCGCAGTCGCAGGGACGACCGGGTCCCCGACGAGCCTTTCAATGCGTGTGTGCCCCCGGAAGTCTACCTCAATACCCATCTGCATTCAAGCGCGGCTTCAAGCAGGCCCCCATTCATATACTTTACTAACACAGGCCTAACGCGTGGCATATGCTGATGCCTTAAGCTCGAAGTAGCTCCGACGGATGTCCGTCTGGCATCCCTGTCTGCCAGCACTTATCCCATCATCATTCTGCATAATACGTTGTCAGCAAAGCTAACACCAGGAGGCTTGAGAACACATGGCGAAAATCGTAGGTATCGATCTCGGAACAACCAACAGCGTTGTTGCCGTTATGGAAGGTGGGGATGTTACGGTCATTCCCAATGCCGAAGGCGGTCGCACTACCCCGTCGGTAGTGGCCTTCAACAAGAACGGTGAACGCCTGGTCGGCACAACCGCCAAGCGACAAGCGGTAGTGAATCCCGACAACACCTTCTATTCCATCAAACGGCTGATGGGACGCCGGATCGACGACCCCGAGACGAAACGAACCCAGGAAATGGTGCCCTACAAGATCGTGGCCGGTCCGCATCAGGACGCGCGGGTCGAGTGCCCTGTCAAGGGCAAGACCTACACGCCCCAGGAAATCAGCGCCATGATCTTGGGCAAACTCAAGAACGACGCCGAGGCGTATTTGGGCGAGCCTGTCACGCAGGCAGTTATCACCGTACCTGCCTACTTCAACGACAGCCAGCGGCAGGCGACCAAAGACGCGGGTAAGATCGCCGGACTGGAAGTCTTGCGCATCATCAACGAGCCCACGGCCGCGGCCCTGGCCTACGGTCTTGACAAGAAAAAGGATGAAACCATCCTCGTCTTCGACTTGGGCGGCGGCACCTTCGACGTCTCGGTGTTGGAAGTCGGCGACGGCGTCATCGAAGTCAAAT
>RFJM01000307.1 GCA_003694905.1 Caldilineae bacterium | reverse complement strand
TTGGTGTGCAGGCTTTGGGTGCCGCCGAGGATCGCGGCCAGAGCCTGGACGGTGACGCGGACGATGTTGTTTTCGGGCTGTTGCGCGGTCAGGGTGGAGTCGCCGGTCTGGGTGTGGAAGCGCATGCTCCAGGCGCGGGGGTCCGTAGCGCCGAAGCGCTCACGCATGATGCGCGCCCACAGGCGCCGCGCGGCACGAAACTTGGCCACTTCTTCCAGGAAGTTGTTGTGAGCATTGAAGAAGAAGGAGAGCTGCCGGGCAAAGCGGTCGATATCCAGGCCGGCGTCGAGGGCGGCGCGCACATAGGCCATGCCGTTGGCCAGGGTGAAGGCGACTTCCTGTACGGCCGTGCTGCCCGCTTCGCGAATGTGGTAGCCGCTGATGCTGATGGTGTTCCAGCGGGGCACGTACTCGCCGCAGTAGCGGAACAGGTCGGTAATCAGGCGCATGGAGTGCTGGGGCGGAAAGATGTAGGTACCGCGAGCGATGTATTCTTTGAGGATGTCGTTTTGCACGGTGCCGCGCAGTTGCTCCTGGGGCACCCCCTGCTTGCGCGCCACTCCTATGACCATGGCCAAGAGGATGGGAGCAGGGGCATTGATGGTCATGGAGACCGAGACCCGGTCCAGGGGTATGCCGTCGAGCAGGGTCTCCATGTCCGCCAGGGAAGAGATGGCGACTCCCACGCGTCCGATCTCGCCCAGGGCCATGGGATGATCTGCATCGTAGCCGATCTGGGTGGGCAGATCGAAGGCGACGGAGAGACCGGTCTGGCCTTGTTCGATGAGGTACTTGAAGCGGCGATTGGTCTCGGCCGCGGTGCCGAATCCGGCATACTGGCGCATCGTCCATAGCCGGCCCCGATACATGGTGGGCTGAACCCCGCGTGTGAAAGGGTACTGGCCGGGGAAGCCCAGTTTTTCCAGGTATTGGCCGACCGGGTCGGCAGGCGGCAGGTAGAAGCGGTCGACAGGGATCCCGGACGGGGTCTGGAACTGCGGGGCACGCTCGGGGTGACGCGCAAGGACCGGTGCGAGGGTGGTTTCTTCCCAGCGCGCCAGAGCATCGACCAGAGGTTGAGGTGCGGTGTCGGACATGGCTCGGGCTGAGGTGAAGGGTGAGAGGGAGGATCAGGAGAGCAGGATGAGTTCGGCGCCTTGCTCGACGCTCTCTCCGGCGGCGACTTTGATCTGGGAGACGACGCCGGCTCGCGGAGTGCGCAATTCGTTTTCCATTTTCATGGCTTCCAGAATGACAACCGGCTGGTTCATCTCGACTTCCTGGCCCTCTTCGACGAGGACACGCACGACCAGACCGGGGATGGGGGCTCTGATGGCGAGCTCGCCACCGGGCGCGAGTTGGACTGTCTCGCCGCCCGCCAGGCGTAGCTGGCGCTCGTCTGCTACCTTGACTTCGTAGCTACGGCCTTCCAGGGTGACGCGGTAGCCAAACTGGATCTCTTCCACGATCAGTTCGTAGGAAGCGTGATCGATAAGCAAAGAGTATAGGCCCAGCGGGCCGACCTGCAACAGGTCGGTCTGGAAGCAGCGGTCGCCTAGACGAACTGTGCCGGTGTCTTCGATTTCGATTTCGTAGGTCTGGTCTTCGACTTGAGCGTGGTACTTCATCTGCGATCAGGCGAGGGCAAGAGGACGGAGGGGAATGAGACAATAGCAGGGCGCGGTACTGGCCATCATGCGCCATGCGGCTAGATGAGGGTGCGCACGCCGGCCAGCAGGGCTGCACGCCGCCAGGTGCTCTGCCCCTGTTCGGTCTCGGTGCCGTGGCTAATGCTAATGGAGCGCAACCCGCGCTCGTGCATGAGGAGCGCGCCGACAATGGCCACCAGGCGCTTGTGTTCTTCAATGTCCTGCACGGGTGGAGCGGTGTGGGTTTCGAGGAAGGTGGTGTCAAACTGGCCCCACTGGAAGCGAGGGGTATCCATCAGCGCCTGGTGGAAGGGAATGGAGGTTTTGACGCCGGCGATGCGGTATTCCTGGAGTGCGCGGCGCATGCGCAGGATGGTCTCGGCACGAGAATCGCCCCAAGCTACGAGTTTGGCGATCATGGGATCATAGTAGAGGGAGATTTCGAAGCCCTCGTAGATGCCGGACTCGACGCGGATGCCCGGGCCGGTGGGTTCACGCAAGGAGACAATGGTTCCGCTCGAGGGCATGAAATTGTTGTCGGGATCCTCGGCGGTGATGCGGCATTCGATGGCCCACCCCTTCATGTGGATGTCTTCCTGGCGCAGGCGCAGGCGGCGGCCGTCGGCGATGGAAATCATCTCCTTGACGATGTCGACGCCGGTGACCAGTTCGGTCACGGGGTGCTCGACCTGCAGCCGGGTGTTCATTTCCAAGAAGTAGAAGTTCCCCTCTTTGTCGAGGAGGAACTCGACGGTTCCGGCCGAGACGTAGCCGGCGGCCCGCGCTGCGGCCACGGCCACCGCGCCCATACGCTGGCGCAGGGCCTCGTCCACGGCCACCGAGGGGGCCTCCTCTACAAGCTTCTGGTGACGCCGCTGGATAGAGCACTCGCGCTCGCCCAAATGGATGACGTTGCCGTGGGTATCGGCCAGGATCTGGATTTCGACGTGCCGGGCGTTGGTGATGACCTTCTCCAGATAGACGCTGTCGTTGCCGAACGCGGAGAGGGCTTCGCGGCGGGCGGAGGCGATGGCCGCGGGTAACTCGTCGGCCGTGTGGACCAAACGCATGCCTTTGCCCCCGCCGCCGGCACTGGCCTTGACCAGGACGGGGTACCCCAACTGCTCGGCAGCTCCCAGCAGATCCTCGTCCCGCAGGTCGCGGGGGGTACCGGGCACCAGGGGGACGCCGGCTCTGGCCATAGTCTCGCGTGCGGTGAGCTTGTCGCCCATGGCCGCGATGGCTTCGGGCGTGGGCCCGATGAATGTGATCCCGGCATCGCGGCAGGCTGCGGCGAACTCGGCGTTCTCTGCCAGGAAGCCATAGCCGGGGTGGATGGCATCGGCCCGGGCCTGCCGCGCCACATCGATGATGCGGTCGATGCGCAGGTAGCTGTCGCGAGCGGGTGGCGGGCCGATGAGGTAGGCTTCGTCGGCATAGCGAACGTGCAGAGCGGTTCGATCGGCTTCGGAGTAGACGGCCACGGTTCGGATCCCCCGTTCCTGGCAGGCGCGTATGATGCGAACGGCGATCTCGCCGCGGTTGGCAATCAGGATCTTCTTGAACATAAGAACTGTGTATGAGTGCGGGAGGTGAGCAGGCTAGCGGGCGCCGTCGGTCCGGAAGGACAGTGGCGAGGTGCTGATGTCGAGCGTCAGGTAGACCTGGTCTGGTGCAAGCTCGGGGTGGGGCAATTCGCTCTCGCTGCGATAGGAGGCGAAGCCCGGCCCGGGCCGCATGACCAGCCGCTCGATGCGCCGCACGACCGCCTGCACGGGCTCTCCCACCGGCGGAACGGACACGTCCTCCCACAGGGGAGTGAGATGGACGATGCCCGTCAGCAGGTCACCGACGGCAAAAGGGGCTGCGGGCGAGGCGATTTGCCGGCGGGGTTCGAGCTCGGCCACGATGAGATTCAGGGGCAGGGTGCAGTCGAGCAGGACATGATGACAGGTGTCGGATGTCGTACGGTCGCTGTAGAGGTCTCGGACTCGGCCGCAGAAGGCGTAGCGGTCCTGCGTGAGCTGGGTGAGCTGCAGGGGCTGGACATCGCCGATGCGTCGGCACCAACCCGCAGGCGCCGCGTAGTCGGCGTAGAAGACAAGTTCGCTTTCGAGAAAAATGGTGAGGGGGGTGCCCACGCCGATGACGCCAAAGGGGTAGGTGCGATAGCGGTCATCGGTCAGGCGCACGGTAACGTTCATGGTCAGAGGGGGATATTGCCGTGCTTCTTGAAGGGGTTGGTGTCGCGCTTATTGCGCAACATCTCCAGAGCATTGATGAGCCGGGGGCGGGTTTCGTGCGGCTCGATGACGTCATCGATGTAGCCTCGTGAGGCAGCGACGTAGGGATTGGCGAATTTCTGGCGGTATTCTTCCACCAGTTGCGCGCGCAGGGCCTCGGGATCGTCGGCTTCGGCCAGCTGGCGGCGATAGATAATGTTGACGGCGCCTTCGGGACCCATGACAGCGATCTCGGCCGTGGGCCAGGCCAGCACCAGGTCCCCGCGAATGTGCTTGGAGTTCATGACACAGTAGGCGCCGCCGTAGGCCTTGCGGGTGATGACGGTGATCTTGGGCACGGTGGCCTCGCAGTAGGCGTAGAGGAGCTTGGCGCCATTGCGGATGATGCCGCCGTGTTCCTGGGCGACACCGGGCAAGAAGCCGGGGACGTCCTCGAAGGTGACCAGGGGGATGTTGAAAGCATCGCAGAAGCGCACGAAACGCGCGCCCTTGATAGAAGCATCGATATCGAGCACGCCGGCCAGATAGGAGGGCTGCTGGGCCACGATCCCCACAGAGCGTCCACCCAGGCGGGCGAAGCCGACGATGATGTTCTGGGCATAGTGCTTGTGGACTTCGAGGAAGCGGCCCTCATCGACCACACGGCGGATGACCTCGTGCATGTCGTAGGGGCGGTTGGGATGGTCCGGCACGATCTCATCCAGCGCGGGATCCTGCCGCAGGGGGTCGTCGGAGGTGGGAACGTAGGGCGGGTCTTCGAGATTGTTCTGGGGCAGGTAGGAGAGAAGTTGTTGCATCACAAAGATGGCATCTTGCTCGGTATCCGCCACGAAGTGGGCCACACCGCTCTTGGTAGCATGGGTGAGGGCACCCCCCAGCTCCTCCATGGTCACCTCCTCATGGGTGACGGTCTTGACGACCTCCGGTCCGGTGACAAACATGTGGGAGGTTTCTTTGACCATGCAGATGAAATCTGTGATGGCGGGGGAATATACGGCACCACCCGCGCAGGGGCCCATGATGATGCTCAGTTGGGGTACGACGCCCGAAGCCAATGTGTTGAGCAGAAAGATATCCGCGTAGCCCCCCAACGAGGCCACGCCCTCCTGGATGCGGGCTCCGCCTGAGTCGTTGAGGCCGATGATGGGTGCGCCGTTGCGCATGGCCATCTCCATGATCTTGACGATCTTCTCGGCGTGCGCCTCGGACAAACTACCGCCGAAGACGGTGAAATCCTGGGAGAAGACGTACACCAGGCGGCCGTCGATGGTGCCGTAGCCCGTAACCACACCGTCGCCCAGGGGACGATTATCGGCCAGGCCGAAGTCGGTGGTACGATGGGTCACGAAGGGGTCGAGCTCGCGAAAAGAACCTTTGTCCAACAGGAGTTCCAGGCGTTCGCGCGCGGTGAACTTGCCCTTCTGGTGCTGACGGCGAATGCGTTCTTCTCCCCCACCCAGAAGGGATTGTTCCCGCATGTGGCGAAGGTATTCGATACGTTCTTTGTTGCTCATAGTGTGTCAGCTCTTGAGAGGCCGGGAGTGTGTTGTGGAGCGGGCAGACCGCACGTAGGGAAACACGAGGAGGCGGGGCAGGTCGCGATGGCAAAGGAAATCCGGCCGAGAGCAGATTATAGACGATCTCGTCCATCAATGCCTTGTCCCCTCTGCTTGTTCGCCTGCCTTTCTCCGGCCGTTCAGCACCTGCAGTGCCTTTTGCAGCGTCTCCGGCGTGTAGGGAGCCCCGCCCACCTGGGCCTTGCCGCCGCCACGGGTTCCGGTTTCGGGATCGCACAGGGTCTCGCACAGCGCGCCGATGTGCTCGCTGGGGTTACCCCAGGGGTTGTGCCCGATGATCATGTGGCCATCAGGACGAATGCGGATGACATAGTCGGCCTGGGGGTAGACCGCAGAAAGCAGGAAGGGGTTGATGGCGCCCTGTCGGATGCCGTGGTCGCGGATGACATCTCTGCTATCCCAGACGACTACGCGACCTTCGAGCCGGCCTCTCCGGGCCATGTCTTTCCGCAGGATCTCGACATCGCGGCGAATCTGGGACAGGGTGGAATGGTGCGCCGCGACGAAGGCCTCGGCGTCTGGGCGCTGCCACAGTTCGGCCATGGCCCGTTCGAAAGGCAAACGCGCAAAGATGGCGATGAATTGCTGGCCAAGGCTTTCGAGTCCCACGGCTTCCTCGACGCTTGGATAGGTGCCCGCGTCCATCCAGTCCACATAGCGGACGATCTCCTCCGGCCAGGTATCGCGCCGGTCCAGCACATCCAACATCAGACCGAAGCAGGATGGGGCCGCAAGATCCAAAATGTGACAGGCGGGATCGTACCAGGAGCGCGAAGTGTCGTGATGGTCCATGCCGGGCACACCGGGAAACAAGCGTACATCGATGGTGTAGAGATGGGGCGTGGTCACGGCAAGGACATTGAGGTTGTTGATGGCTTGGGTGTGGTAGTCGGCCCAGCACAGAGGCACCACCCGACCGCTCTCCTCCTGAATGGCGCGGCGCAGAGCCAGGGCGGCCAGGCCGCCATCGGCGTCGTTGTGGTGGAGGAGGAGGTGTATGTCGGAGAGAGGGGGAAAGGTGTAGCTCATGAAGATGCTCCGCTATCTGGCTGGTCGAATAATACCGTAGCGGGCCTTTGAGGGCAATGCTCAGTGCGGGCGCGTAAGCGCTACGGGTGACGTGGCTTGCCGATATCTGCAACCGCCTGTGTTGCCCGCCCAAGCGCCTTTGCCGCGGGCGCGACCCGCAAAGCCCGCTACAGAGCACTGACGATCGTGCCTTCCCCGACAGTGGATGGCTCCGCCGACTCGGTGAAGCTCCCGTGGATGCTTCACGACTCAGCCCTTGTCCCGAATCGCAGAGCCGGCGTAATGTATGGACACGGCGGCACCGTAGCTTACGCGGGGGTCTGGAGGCATGTAAACGCCCGTCGGTGCGGGCGCTACGGCCTGCCAGACCCAACTGCATCCCATTACATTGGCCGTGCCGGCGAAGGAGGAAAGGAGACCCCGCTGCCTACCCGAGTCGCTGGCCGCACTGCGAGCAGAACCTGTCTGCAGCCTGGACGGGCGCGCCGCACTGGCTGCAGAAGCGTGCCACGTGACCGCTGCCCTTGCTCTCGCCGTTGCTTTCGCCCACCACAGGAGGCTGTGCGCGGGCCCGCGCGATGGCAGCTTCGGCCATAGCATCCAGCTCGGGTGATATCAATTCGGCTTCCAGTTGATCGATGGCGCGCAGGACGTCGGCCGCCGCGTGTTTCAGCGCGGCCGTCTGGGCTTCGAAGTCCTCGGGCGAGAGCTTGCCCGTTTCCATGTCGAAGCGCGCGTCACGGATGGCCTGATAGAGCATGTCGCGGCGGGTATACAGCTCTGCCAGGCGAGGATCGAGCCTGGAGGACGCGGCCGCGACGGGCTGAGGGTGCAGGTAGGGCCAGAAGATGACGATGCCTACGCCGACGACGAGCAGAATGGAGATCAGAATCCACAACATAGGCGGAGGGGAAAGAAAATGAAGGGATGGGGGATCAGGCGGGCTGCACCGCGGCAGGCGCACGCACGCGGCGGGTCGCAGTCTTGGGGATGGGCCAGCAGGCGAAAAGGGTGCCCGCAATCATGACCAGACCGCCAATCCACATCCAGAGCATGAGGGGGTTGACAAAGAACTCAAAGGCCGCCAGGTCGCCGTTGTTCTCCCAGCCGTTGAAGACAACGTAGACGTCTTCTCTCAGGTTGGTGTGCAGGCCGACTTCGGTAGTTGGGCCCATGTCGCGTCCGCTGGCCGCGTCGTAGAAGTTGAGCCGGGGCTTGAG
>RFJM01000306.1 GCA_003694905.1 Caldilineae bacterium | reverse complement strand
CCTGTACGTCCACGCCCTTCTCGATAGCCTCCGGTCCCAGATAGCGCCCCCAGGGCACCGCGGCCAGGATGGCCTCCACCGGGCACTTACGGCCATCCACGCCCAGGGTTTCGTAGCCCCGGAAGACCAGGGGGCGAATGTACGCGCTGCTCAGCTTGTTGGCCTTGAGCACATCCTTGGCTACCTGGATCCACTCGTCCACCGTGAGGGGAGAGGGAATGCGGGCGACCTTGCAGCTGTAGAGCAGACGTTCAAAGTGCTCCCGGGCCCGGAAAATGGCCGGCCCATTGCGGGTCTCGTAGGCTCGAATGCCCTCGAAGACGCTGCTGCCGTAGTGAAGCGCGTGGGTGAAGACGTGGACGGTGGCCTGCTCCCAGGGAATGATCTCCCCGTTCATCCAGATGTAGTCGGCCTTCATCGGCATGGCGCTATCCCCTTTGTGTGATGGAAATCGATTTGGTGCATACAGCCAGGGTTTTGGGTGTGGTTTTGAGCTCGCGCATGGGAAATTCCCATCTGAGCGGACCCAAATCCTTCGAGCTGTGGCCCCATTATACGCAGCCTACGCGTAGGTGTCCACCAAAGAGCGGACCTGCAAACGTTGGCGGAACTCGTCTAGGGGCAAGGGCTGGGTCAACGCCCCAGTCAGGACCCGAGTTGTGCCCGGCCGCAGGTTGACGAAATTGTCCGACCAACGCACATTCATCTCCGTGACCTCTAGCCAGGCCCACAGAGCTGGCCGCATCGCCTGCAGGGTAACGGCAAATACGCCATCGCTTGCCTCAGCAACCTCCACTTGGACCTCGGGATCCATCAGCTCCAGATGCTTGGGCCGGGCAAAGAGGACTAGGTCTTCAGACACTGTCTCCCCGTCGACCTCCCAGGCCAACCACACGATCAGATCCCGAGGCCCGGGGTCTGCTAGGAGTGGAGTCAGCGTCAAGGTAGTCACCTGGTGACTGGACAGGGCCGGCGCCGTCCAATCCAGTCTTCCTTGATCCAGCAGTGTGCCCCCTGTCCGGGTCACCCACCAGCGGACCGTGCCAGTGACCGGATGGACCCGGTCGTTGGTCGCATGGACTGTCACCGTGCCCGTTTTCGCATCCTCCACTCCGGAAATCAGCACCGGGGCGTAGAAACGTCGGGCCAGATAGTGCAAGGCCTTCCAGCGGCCGTAGTAGTCGATGGAGGACCAACTAGGCGCTGGCCAGCAGTCGTTGAGCTGCCAGTAGAGGGTCCCCATGCTCCGAGGCATGTTCCGTCGCCAATGCTCCACCGCGTACTTCATGGCCATGCCCTGCTGGATCTGGCTCAGCCATAGGATGTCTTCGAAAGAGGTGGGGAGTCGATACCAGCTCAACATGTAGTGGATAATGGTGCTGTTGCCGATGCCGCTGCGCTGATGGTGCTCCATCACGTAGCTGGTGATATTTCGGTCCCGGGGTTCGGTGAAAGCGTACACTGTGCGCGGTTCAGGAAAGGACTGGAAGCCGAACTCGCTGATGAACCGATGGAAGCAGGTGCGGTAGAACTCGAAGGGCTGTTTGCCGTGCCAGACGTCCCAGATATGCGCGTCCCCACTGCGCGGATCGTTGAAGAAACGACGATCCCCCACCGGCGTGTGAGGGCTGGACGGCCAGTAGTCTGTCTCCGGATCCAGCCGGTGGACGATCTCCGGAATCATCTGGTCGAAGAGCTTGCTGTAGTCGGCCCAGCTCATGGTGTGTTCGGTCCACGCGTCCCCCACTAGCCCTTGTTCCAGTTCGTTGTTGCCACACCATAGGGCCAAGCAGGCATGATGGCGCAGACGACGCACATTATCCTCCACCTCGTGGTGTACTGTCTCCATCCACTCTGAATCGAAGGTCGGATAGGCCGCACAGGCAAACATGAAATCCTGCCACACGCAGATGCCCAGCTCGTCGCACAGGTCATAGAAGACATCCTCCTCGTAGATGCCCCCGCCCCACACCCGCAGCATATTCATGTGGACCGCGGCCGCATCCCGTAACAGCCGGGCATAGTCCTCCCGGGTCAGCCGCTCCAGAAGTGTGTCCGCCGGGATCCAGTTGGCCCCCTTGGCAAAGAAGGGCACCCCGTTGACCACAAAGCGAAAGCTTTCTCCCCACTCGTCAGGATGGCGATCTAGGCGCAGCGTGCGCAGACCAATTCGCTGCGTGTGGCGATCCAACGGTGCCCCGTTTTTCTCGCGAAGCTCGGTGACCACCATGTACAAGGGCTGATCTCCCAGGCCGTTGGGCCACCACAGCCGGGGATGCTGCACCGCCAACAGGAGTTCTGCGGCTTGGCCTTGCATGGGCAATTGCTCCGCGGCCACTACCACGCCGGACGGGTCCAGCACCTGCACCGAGAGCACCAACAGCGCCTCATCGTGCCGTTCCACGGCCACCCGATGGGTCAATCGCACTGGTCCGGCTCCACTGTGATCCTGCAGCGTATGCACATCCCGCAGCCGGGCATGGTCAAAGGCAACCAGCTCCAAAGGGCGCCAGATCCCCGCAGTGGTGAGCATTGGCCCCCAGTCCCAGCCGAAATTGCACTGCTCCTTGCGCATCCAGTTGCCGCCCGGCAGCTTGTGCTCACCCACTCCCCAAT
>RFJM01000305.1 GCA_003694905.1 Caldilineae bacterium | reverse complement strand
GGCATGCCCTCAAACCCGCTGAACGTCGTGGGAATGGCTTTCGCGCACGCCTGCAGCGGTGATCTCGATGAACTCCGCGTTCTCCTGTAGCTCGGGGATGGTGAAAGCGCCGCCGTAGCTCATGCCCGAGCGCAGACCTCCTACCAACTGGTGTAGGACCTCCCGGACGTGTCCCCGATAGGGGACCACCGCTTCCACGCCCTCCGGGACCACCTTGTCCCAGTCGGCCTGGCTCTCCGCGCTTTCGTCGCCCTCGCGCTCGGCCTGACGACGGCTGATGGCTGCGCCCAGCGAGGCCATTCCGCGCACAACCTTGAACTTCTGGCCATCACGAATCACCGGCGAGCCGGGAGCTTCCTCACAGCCTGCGAAGAGGCCACCGATCATCACGGCAGCGGCGCCTGCGGCCAGCGCCTTGACCATGTCCCCCGACGTCTTGATCCCGCCATCGGCGATAACGGGCACTGCGCGGCCCGAAGCCCGGACGCCTTCCACACAGTCCATGATGGCGGTCAGCTGAGGCACACCAAAACCGGTGACGATCCGGGTCGTGCAGATCGAGCCGGGGCCAATACCCACCTTGACCGCGTTTGCTCCAGCCGCTGCCAGATCCTTCGCCCCTTCGAAGGTGGCCACGTTGCCGGCAATGATCTGTGCCTGGGGGAAGGCCCGGCGCAGTTCCTGCAGCATGTCGATGCAATGGTCGGCATGGCCGTGAGCGATGTCCAGCACCAGCACATCGGTCCCGGCGGCCAACAAAGCCTCGGCCCGTGCCAGTTCCTCTTCCCCCACGCCGATAGCGGCGCCCACGCGCAGGCGTCCCTTCTCATCCACCGAGGCCTGGGGATTCTGCCGGGACTTGATCAGGTCCTGGCCGGTGATCAGCCCCGCCAGTCGGCCCTCGCCATCGAGCAGGGGCAGCTTCTCCAGACGATGTCGATAGAGCAGCGTCTGTGCTTCCGCCGGCGTGATCTCGGGCGGGGCAGTGATTAACCGCTCGGCAGGGGTCATCACCTCGTCCACGCGTGCCGTGGCGTCCGGCGCCAGCAGAACATCACGCTCGGTGATCAAGCCCAGCAAGTGCCTGCGCTCGTCCAACACCACCAGTCCACCGACATCGTACCGGCGCATGAGGCGCGCGGCTTCTTCTACACAGGCGTCGGGGGCAATGGCACGAGGATGCTCCACGACAAAGCCCCGCGATCGTTTCACCTTTTGCACCTCTTCCACCTGCTGTCGGGTGGTCATGAAGCGATGGATCACGCCGATACCACCGGCCTGAGCCATGGCGATCGCCATCCTGGCCTCGGTGACCGTGTCCATATTGGCGCTCAGCACGGGAATGTGCAGACGAATCCTTGAAGTCAGTTGGGTAGACGTGTCCACATCGTTGCGCGAGCGGACAGGGGAGCGCTTGGGGACCAACAGCACGTCGTCGAACGTCAGCCCCTTCTGGGTACGGATTCTCACTTGACTTTCTCCATATGGCCGCAGTGCGGCGAATTCAGAGTGTTCTCAGGTCGGAGCGACCCGGCCGGCCAAAGCCGCAGCAGATTGTACACAGATACAGGCGGAAAGCAAGTCGGGCTGCGAAGCCGCTGCAGCACACCCCGCACGGTTTTGATCTGCCTCCCTTCTTGACACTACTCCTCGCACGACGGCGGCTGCCAGGCGGGATGCTGCGCTTTCCACTCCGCAGTGATGCGCTCGAGCTCCGCGACCGCGTCCCGCCACGCCTGCTCCGGCTCCTTGCCGCCCAGGGCGATCTCCTGCAACATGCTGTCAATAGTGCCTGCTGCGCCGAACACCGACGAGGCCCACGGCGGGATGACGTCAGAACGTTTGAACCTTCCTTCTCGCACCGAGCCCATGTTCATGGCCGGATGGTTGGTGTAGGGGACCCACTCGTGGAAGGATTGCAGCCAGTCGCTATGTCGGGTGACATAGGGATCGTCGTAAGACAAAACGCGGGACCGGAGCGAAAGCAGGGGCGGGATCATGTGGCCGGGTACCGTCATATCGTAGCGCAGAAGCCTGTCATCGCTCACCAGCCATTGCAGGAAGGCCTTGGCTTCTTGCTGGTGACGGGTGCCGGCGGCGATGGCGAAGCGACTCCACACGCCCAGCGTCACTTTCTCCGGCCCCCAAGGGGGAAAGACCAGCGCGGTGCGGTTCTCCAGTTCCGGAGCTTTCTCGGCCATGGTCACTCCCAGCCGGCCGGCATACATGGCCATAGCAGCCCGACCCCGCAGGAAAGCATCGATTTGTTCCTGATAGCCCCAGACCGTGAAGCCCGGCGGCGCATACTGCGTAAGCTGCGACCATCGTTCCACTGCTTTCAAGGCTTCGGGACTGTCGAAGGCCACTTCTCCCCGGCAGGTAAAATAGTCCCCGCCGTTTTGCCAGAGAAAGGTGGAAAAGTAGTTCACCGTGGCGATGCTCTGTCCGCCGGGCAGGGCAATGCCAAAGGTCTCGCGCTGAGTGAGGGCGCGGGCCGCGGCCAGCACCTCCTCGTAGGTACGGGGAAGGGGCAGCCCGGCCTGGGCCAGCAAATCTGACCGCACCCAGAGGCCGTACACGCTGATGGCATAGGGAATGGCATAGACATGACCGTCGTAGCGGAACAGGCTGCCCGGCACGTAGTCCTCTTCGCCGATAGCAGCGACCACCTCGTCCAGCGGCAGCAGGTAGCCCGCCTCCGCCCACTCGGTCATCAGCGTAGGCTCGATCTCGAAGATACCCAGGTCCGCGCCGGAGGCCAGCGCAGTCAGCAGGCGCCGGCCCCGAGACGCCGGCGAGGCCAGAATGATGTCGATTTCAACGTTGGGATGCAGCTTCTGATAGTCGGCGATGAGATCGTGCAAGACCGTGAGCTGGGTGGGATCGGCTTCGGTCGTGAAGAAGGGGATGACCACAGGGCCGCTGCCCTGCAGTACCGGCGTTGGCGAAGCGACCGTGCGGGAAGCAGATCGCTCCCGTCCGCTACAGGCCGCCAGCAAAACCAGCAGTACCAGGGGCAGGAGCCGAAGGTAACGGGGATGGGAAAATGACCCCATTGCCTCAACCACCTCGTGGGCGACGGCGGCGTGTCCACAGCAGAACCGCCAGCACACCGGCGGCGACAGCCCAGGGATGGGCAGTCGTCCACAGCATGCCGCGCAGGACCCGCCGCAGTTGCTGTACGCGTTCAACCAGGTCGGTCGGCAACTCCACAGGCGCATCCCATTCGAATTCGAGCAGCCGGGGCAGGAACCCCTGTTCCACACAACCTTCAAGGCTGAACACAAAGATGTGGTCGCTGTAGCGGTAAGCCAGGCGTAGATCACGCGCGAGATCTTCCCAACTCAGAGGGGGAGCCAGACCGGGATCAACCCCACCGCCCGTAGAGCCGACCCCGACCACGTCGGCCTCGCCGGCATAGGCCAGCAGCACTGCCGCACCGTAGGGACGCAGGAAGCTGGAGTACAGCATCAGCGTCTCGCGATCTACGGGCACATCCACCAGGCCGAGCAGGCCCTGCACAAAGACCGAACCCGCGTGCCGCTCGTCCGCGATGAGGGGGAGCTGATAGCTCTCGACGAAGTAGCCGTCGCGGTGCATATCCCGTACCAGGGCACCGTAGGCCAGCCGCGCCTGCAACACCTGCTCGCGGGCAAAGGCACGGCGCAGCATGGGCCACAGCAGCGGCATCACCCGGCCTTGCAAGAGAGCCTGGAGTTCGTGGTAGTCCGGCTCGATATCCAACGCCAGCGAGATCCAGCGCAGATCGTACCGGCGAGTCCATTGCTTGAAGGCTTCGTAGCAGGCCCGTGCCTGCGCGGCGTTACGGGCGTTGAACCAGTACCCCTGCTCCTTGGGCAGCAGCAACCAGGCCGTAAGGGGAATGCCCAGACGATTGAGCTGGCGTACCACCTCGGCCCGCTCCGCGGAGAAATCGAGGAGCCCCATGGCTACGCCCGCGCCCAGGTCCTGCAGGTCTGAGAGCACGTCACTTCGAGCAAAGAGCTCCTGCAGGGGCCGGGTCTCCAGTTCGCAGGCAAAGGTCAGGCGCGGCTCCAGCATCTCAGCCCTCGTTCTCCAGCTCGGCCGCGGTCCGGGTGATCTTCTCCCAGGCCGCCACCACATGCCGCTCCTCCGTGTACATCTGGCCGATGCTCATGCGCAGCGTGAAGATGCCGTCCAGTTTGGTGTGGGTGAGATACAGCTCGCCGCTCTCGTTGAGCCGGGTCAACAGCCTCTCGTTGAACTCGTCGCCGGCCTTGTGCCGGAAACAGACGAGGTTCAAGGGGGCAGGGGCCATCAGCTCGAAGCGCTCATGTGCCTTCACCCAGCCGGCGAACTGCTGAGCCAGCTCCACGTGCCGGCGGATGTGGTATTGCAGGCCCTCAATGCCGTAGTGCCGGATGACAAACCAGAGCTTGAGGGCGCGAAAACGACGGCCCAGCGGTATCTGCCAGTCGCGATAGTCGATGACTGCGCCCGATTCCGTGGCCTGGTTCTTCAGGTACTCGGGCAAAATGCTCAGGGTGTTGATAAGAGCCGCGCGGTCGGCCACGTAGAAACAATCGGCATCGAAATTGGTGAACATCCACTTGTGCGGGTTGAAGCAGTAGCTGTCGGCCAGCTCCAGGCCGTCATGAGTCCAGCGGAACTCGGGGCAGAGCGCAGCCGTACCCGACATGGCCGCATCGACGTGCAGCCATACATCTTCGCGGCGGCATACTTCCCCCAAGGCGCGAATCGGGTCCATGGCGTTGGAGGAGGTGGTGCCGATGGTGGCAGCAACGAAGGCCGGGGTGAGACCGGCAGCGCGGTCTGCCTTGATAAGCCGGGCCAGGTCATCAGGACGCATGGCATAGGAATCGTCAACCGCGACCAGGTGCAGATTCTCGCGACCCAAACCGGCGATCATCATCGCCTTCTCGATGGAAGAGTGGGCATGGGCCGAAGCGTACGCGACCAGCCGGCCGTCCAATCCGTGCAGATTGCCCCTGTAGTCCAGGGCGCGCTCTCGGGCCGCCAGCAATGCACATAGCGACGCGCTCGAGGCCGAGTCCTGGATGACGCCGCCGCCGGTGCTCGTGGAAAGGAACTGCTCCGGCAGGCCCATGGCCTTGGCCAGCCAGTCCAGCACGTGCGTTTCCAGCTCGGTACAGGCAGGACTCGTAGCCCATAGCATCCCCTGCACACCCAGCCCGGACGAGACCAGGTCACCGAGAATGCTGGGGAAGGAGGCACCGGTGGGGAAAAAAGCGAAGAAGTTGGGGGATTGCCAGTGGGTGATCCCCGGCATGATGATCTCATCGAGATCGCGCAGGATGTCGGCAAAGGGTTCTCCTTGCGCCGGTGGATCCGCCGGCAGGCGAGAACGGATATCCCCCGGTCTTACCTGGGAGAGAACGGGATAGGACTCGATGCGCTCGTAGTAGTCGGCAATCCAGTCCACAACCTGACGCCCCAGGCGGCGAAACTCTTCCGGACTCATGTGATAGGTGCGTTGTTCCATAATGCGGGTCCTCGCGGATGGTTGGCGAAAGGCGGGTCGGCAGGGTCTGTGTTTGCAGCGATGCACCGGCACCGCTCAATATCCGGCCCGAATCAGCTCCTGTAGTTTACGCTCTCGCCGGGGTTGTGCCAATTTCACCAGGCTCTCGCCGACAAGCATGGCATCCGCCCCCATCTCCTTCAAGGCTCGAACGTCCTCGGCGTCCCGAATGCCGCTCTCGCTGACGAAGAGGACATCTGCAGGGGCCAGGCGGCGCAGGCGCCCTGTGGTCTCCAGGTCAACCTCGAAGGTGCGCAGGTCCCGGTTATTGACGCCGATGATGCGCGGAGAGGCACGTAGAGCGCGCTCGAGCTCTTGCTCGTTGTGCACCTCGACCAGCGCCATCATGCCGAGTTCGTGGGTGTATGCCAGCAGATCGCGATATTCGCGGTCGCCTAACACGGCCATGATGAGCAACACCGCGTCGGCACCGGCTACGCGCGCTTCCAGCACCTGATAGGGGTCGAACACGAAGTCCTTGCGCAGCACCGGCACCGTCAGACCGTGATCACGCAGCGCCTCTTTGATGGCGGTGAGATGCTCCAGCTTACCCTGGAAAAAGCGCCCGTCGGTAAGACAGGAAATGGCGACTGCGCCCCCGCGTGCATAGGTCAGGGCCAGTTGCACCGGGTCGAAGTCCTTGCAGAGCAGGCCCTTGCTGGGCGAGGCGCGCTTGACCTCGGCGATGAGGCCGACACCCGGTTGCGCCAGGGCCGCGGCAAAGTCCAGCGCGGGAGGGGTGAAGGTGAGCAGAGCACGCAGATCGGCCTCGGGCATTTCGGCCTTACGCCTGGGCAACTCCTTGCGTTTCCAGGCCATGATCTCGTCCAGGATCTTGCCCTGCTGTTTCAGACGTTGCGAGCGTTTCATGTCCGCTTCTCTCAGATATCGGTCACCGGGAATTCGACCCCGGCGCTTTGCAGTAACTCGACCAGATCTTTGCCCTCCATGACTTCCTGCTCGAGCAGGACCTTGGCGGCCTGGATGAGCACATCTTTGTGCCGTGACAACAGATTCCGGGCCCGCTGGTAGAGCTCGGAGAGGAGGGCGCGCACCTCCGTGTCGATTTGCTCGGCGGTCTTGTCGCCATAGGAGCGCGTGGTCAGGCCGGGCGTTTCCAGGAACTGTTGCTCGGGGTCTTCCAGGGCGATGGGGCCCAGGGCGTCGCTCATGCCGAACTGGGTGACCATACGGCGGGCCAGAGCGGTCGCCCGCTGCAGATCGTCGGCCGGACCGGTGCTCACCCGGCCGTAGATGACCTCCTCGGCTGCCCGGCCGCCCAGGATGGTGGTGATACGGTCGCGCAGCTCATCCTCGGTGAGCAGGTAACGGTCTTCCAGGGGGGTCTGGATGGTCACACCGAGCGCGGCCACACCCCTGGGCACGATGCTGATCTTGTGTACAGGGTCGGCATTAGGCAGCAGGGTGCCGGTCAGCGCGTGCCCCATCTCATGATAGGCCACAATCTCACGCTCCTTGGGGTTCAGGGCCCGGCTCTTGCGCTCGAGCCCGGCCATTACCCGGTCGACAGCTTCATCGAAGTCGTCCATAGACACTTTCTCGCGCCCGTTGCGTACGGCCAGCAAAGCGGCCTCGTTGACCAGGTTGGCCAGCTCGGCGCCTGCGAAGCCGGGGGTACGGGCAGCGACCACGTGCAGGTCCACATCGTCGGCCAGTGCCACCTTGCGTGTGTGCACCCGCAGGATGGCCTCGCGTCCCTTCAAGTCGGGTTTGTCAACCACCACCTGGCGGTCGAAGCGGCCGGGACGCATCAGCGCCTTGTCCAGGATCTCAGGCCGATTGGTGGCAGCCATGATGATCACCCCGACCGAGCTGTCAAAACCGTCCATTTCCACCAGGAGTTGGTTGAGAGTCTGCTCGCGCTCTTCGTTGCTGACGGGCGAGCGCGCCCCCGCACGACTGCGGCCGATGGCATCGATCTCGTCGATGAAGACAATGCAGGGTGCCTTTTCCCGCGCCTGGCGGAAGAGATCGCGCACGCGCGCTGCACCCACCCCCACGAACATCTCCACGAAGTCCGCCCCGGAGATGGAGAAGAAGGGCACGTTGGCCTCGCCCGCGGTTGCCTTGGCCAGCAGGGTCTTGCCCGTGCCCGGTGGTCCGACAAGCAGGACCCCCTTGGGAATACGGGCGCCGATCTTGGCGTACTTGTCCGGGTTCTTGAGGAATTCCACCACCTCGCGCAATTCTGTGACCGCCTCGTCTACGCCGGCCACGTCGTCGAAGGTGACTTTCTCGCTGCTGACATCCCAGATGCGAGCACGCGAGCGGCCAAAGCTGAGGTATTGGGTGGCGCCGGGCAGCCTGCGCACGCTCCAGTACCATATGACTCCCAGAATCGCCAGGGGTAACAGCCAGCTCACCAGAGAGCTCAGCCAGGGGTTGGGCTGGATCCCCGCGAATTCGACGCCGTTCTGATGCAGCAAGTCGATGAGCGCGCTGTCATCCACGCCGGGGATACGGTTGCTCTGATAGATCTCGATGTTGTCCCCATCCCCTGTCTGCCAGAGGATGTTGCGATCCGAGATGGTAGCCAGCTTCACCTCGCCTCGTTCCATGGCCTGGAGAAACTGGCTGTAGGGAACCTGACGCGGGCGGGCAAAGGACCAGGTGTTGATAGCCAGCAGCAGCAGCAGCGTAAAGACGAAATAGGCGATAGAATAGATGCTCTGCCGCCGAAACTCCTTGCTTTGATGGTCGCGTTTGTCCATGAAGTGGGTCCTCCTGAGCGGAAATGGATACCGCTCAGAAGATTATAGAAGGGAAGGCGTCAAAGGCAAAGGATGTGCCGGCACCGGCGTCAGGCCAGTTTCTGGGTGTAAGCCACGAAGGCATCCAGGCGGGCGAGGGCTGCGCCGGAGTCGATGCTATGCCTGGCCCGCGCCAGCGCCTGGTCCCAGTCGCCGTCGGCGGCGGCCAACGCAGCCGCTGCGTTCAGCAAGACGATGTCGCGGCGGGGACCTGTGTCCTCGCCGGCCAGGATGTCACGCAGAATCCCCGCGTTTTGCTCCGGCGTACCTCCGGCCAGGTCGCTGAGGTCGGCGCGGGGGATGCCCAGGTCGCGTGGGTCGAGCTCAAAGGTGGTGATGGTGCCGTCGCGCAGGTGGCTGACGCGGTTAACGC
>RFJM01000304.1 GCA_003694905.1 Caldilineae bacterium | reverse complement strand
GCTTCGGCTTGCCGTGTCGTGCCATGTGTTCAGCTATGCGGACGGGCTCGAAAGTCCGGCCTACATACAGCCCGGCCTGAGAAGCTGAAACCCCGGCCGCCTGTCTTGTTGGCCGACGCCGCAGATGCGGGGGTGCTCCCGCTCACCCCCTTGCACGGAGGACCCTTGCCAGCCTAGCCCACCGGCTGCCCCGTTTTGAAACACACCCATTATCCGCAAAACCTTGCTTTTCCACGAATTTCGCGGGAGAATGAGGACCAGTGCTTGTGCCTCCCTCCTACTCTGCCGCTCCCATGCTCGATCTCTCCCAGGCAATTCACTCGCTCGAAGTCAACGGCCGGCGACTGGCCGCGCTCGTCAGCGCTGCGACGCCCGAGCAAGCGCGCTGGAAACCCGACCCTACATCCTGGTCCCTGTTGGAGGTAGTGAATCACCTCTACGATGAGGAGCGGTCGGACTTCCGCGTGCGTCTGGACATCATACTGCATCGGCCGCATCAGGAATGGCCGGCCATCGATCCCGTGGGCTGGGTCGAACAGCGACGCTACAACGAACGCGAGCTCGGGACGTCAATCCAGGCCTTTCTCGCAGAACGCGAACGCTCGCTGCTCTGGCTGCGGGGATTGCAGCGCCCGCAATGGGATGCCGTCTATCAGGCGCCCTGGGGAAAGATTCGGGCCGGGGACATGCTGGCTGCCTGGGTGGCACATGACTTGCTGCACATGCGCCAATGTGTGGAGCTACACTGGGCCTATCTCACCCATCGCATGACACCCTATCGACCCGACTACGCAGGTGGATGGTAGCTCGCGGTCGATTTTTCAACGGAGGTACACATGAGCACGGACCGCGTCTCAGTCGCCGTTATCCAGTCCGCTCCCGTCTTGTTCAACCGCGAGGCAACGGTGGCGAAGGCATGCCGACTCATCGAGCAGGCAGCAGCACAGGGTGCGCGGCTACTGCTGTTCCCCGAAGCATATATCCCGGCCTACCCGCGCGGGTTCAGCTTCGGCATGGTGGTGGGCAGGCGAAAGCCCTGGGGCCGAGAGCTGTGGCAGCTCTATTGGGAGAATGCAGTAGACATCCCCGGTCCCTCTACCGAGCGGCTGGCCGAAGCCGCGCGGCAGGCGGGCGTGTATGTCGCCATCGGTGTGATCGAGCGGGACAGTACTTTCAGCCGGGGCACCCTGTACTGCACGCTGCTCTATCTCGGGCCGGACGGCAGCATCCTGGGAAAGCACCGCAAGCTGAAGCCTACCGGAGCGGAGAGATTGGTCTGGGGGGAGGGTGACGGCAGCACGCTCACGGTGGTGGACACGGACTTTGGCAAAGTGGGCGGCCTGATTTGCTGGGAAAACTACATGCCTCTGGCCCGCATGGCCATGTACGGCAAAGGGGTTGAGTTTTATCTGGCACCAACTGCCGACGCGCGCGACACCTGGCAGGCTACTCTGACACACATCGCGCTGGAGGGGCGGTGCTTCGTTCTAGGCTGTAACCAGTTTGTCACTCGCGAGATGTATCCCTCCGACTTGCCCGGCCGGGAGGAGCTTGGGGATGAGCCCGACATCCTCTGTCGGGGGGGCAGTGTCATCATCTCGCCACTGGGCCAGGTGCTGGCCGGGCCCCTATACGGAGAGGAAGGGATGCTGCTGGCCGAGCTGGACCGCGATGAGATCGTACGCGGCAAGTTGGATTTCGATGTGGTAGGCCACTACGCCCGACCGGACATTTTTCAGCTCACCATTGACGAGCGGCCTCACCTCGCGGTCAGCCACGTCTCATCTCGCTAATCCCTGGCAGCCATCCCTCAGCTCTGCCGCCGTTTTCAGAAAGATCCCGGTCTGCGAGAGCGGGGAGCCCCTTCGCAGACCGGGCTGTGGTCGCCGATCTCGGTCGTCTCAGTTGTAGTGCTGCCAGCTACCGTTTTCGTAGAGGACGAAGATACCCTGAGACGCGGTCCAGATCATCATGCCGTGTTCAAAGGGCTGTCGTGTGGCCACGACCTCGTGCTGAGGACTACGTGCCCAACCCAGACGCTGGGAGTAGTTGTCCACATTGCGCCACATCTTGCCGATGCCGTGGGTGGGTTGATACCAGCCGCGCGGAGGTCTCAGCGCCGGATTGTCGACAGGATCGCCTTCTGCCCAGGTGTCGGGTTGTTTCTCCCACAGGGTGCCCGCGTCGAACAGGACGTAGATCTCGGCGGCATCGGTATTTTGCACGACATAGCCACGCCGGAACCGCTGGTCGTTGGCTGCAAAACCTTCTTCGGGAGCCGTCGGGCAACCCAGGCCGGCGGCAACCTGTGGATAGCGGGTATAGATGCGTCCAAAGCCCAGGACGACGGGTACACCGCAGGTGTCGGCAGGGTCACCAGGCTGAGGCGGTGGGGGATAGTAACCGGTTGGGGACGAAACAGGCGGCTTGGGCCGGGGTCTTTTGGCTCCGGGTATGCAGATGCGCTGTCGCGGATAGATGATGTTGACGTTCTTGATGTTGTTGGCTCTTCTCAGCGCTCTGAGGCTGACACCGTAGCGCCAGGCAATGCCCGAAAGCGTCTGGCCCCGCTTCACGATGTGAATCTTGCGGCAGGAGCGCTGGACGGGTGCCGCAGAAACAGTGAGTGCCGGCCCGATCAGGGTGAGCAGAAGGGCAAGCACCAGTCCGGTGAATAGGGCGCGTTTCATGGGGGAACCTCCGGGGAAAGAAGTATGGATGGAAAGAGAATTTGCCGGAAGAAGAAGAGTTATCTGCGATCGCCGGTCATCAGCACAGGAAACGGGTATTTGTCAAGGGCGGACCAGAGCAAGTCATTCCGTCATTCAAATGTGAAACGGAAAAATCTCTTTGACTCAGATTATACCACTTTGCGGCGAAAAAGCAATGGAGACTCGGTTCCATCTTTTGTTGGCGACATGAATAGGCAGTGTTGGGAGACATAATTGGAGGTGAAGGGGGGTGGCGTTGCTGGTTCTTCCACGGTATCCCGCTCCCATGCCGGGAGGCAATAGGAGGAGGAACCGTGGAAAAACTAGACTTCCAAAGCATCCACATAGGAGATATTCTCATGGGGGAAGCCGGCGACGGCCAGAGGGGTGAGGCCGGGATAACGATAGTGGCGTTTGCGTTTTGCGGCTTCTTTGTCGAGTCCTTCGCCGGCCTGCTTCGCCGCTTGCGCCGGCGGTTTCCTGAGGTTACGCCACAGGTGCCAGACACAACGTTGGTGCTGCACCCAGGATAAGCGACGCCGTAGATAGGAAACCACCCCTTGTGCGCCATCACTGCTCACCTCCCGCAGTTGCTCGAGATTCAAGCCTGCTCGACTGGCCAGAGCAAAGCGTTGCTGGAACTCCTTGGCACTTTGTTCCCCTTTGGCGATGAGCGGTGGAAAGGCAGACCGCTGATGTTATCCGTCATCTGCGGCGTCGGCCAACAAGACAGGCGGCCGGGGTTTCAGCTTCTCGACCAGAGCTGGATGTGGGACAGGCTTTCCAGCCTGTCCGCATACCTGAACACACGGCATCACACGGCATGCCGAAG
>RFJM01000303.1 GCA_003694905.1 Caldilineae bacterium | reverse complement strand
GGGTGGACGTGAGGGTGGCGGTGGCCGTCGGGGTGGACGTGTGGGTGGCGGTGACGCCGGCGGTAGCGGTGAGGGTCGGGGTGGAGGTGGAGGTCGGTGTCAGGGTGGCGGTGGCCGACGGGGTGGACGTGAGGGTAGGGGTGGCAGTGGCAGCATAGCAGGCCAGCAGGCTGATATCGTCGAAGTAAGCCCAGGCACGGGAACCGCTACCGTCGTTCAGGGTATTGAGATAGAGATAAACGTCTCTGCCGGCAAAGGTGGTGAGATCGTATGTGTAGAACGTCCAGTTCTCGTTGTTGGGCCGACCTCGAAAGACGACCTTGAGCACGCTCCAGTTTGACTTGTAGAGCAGCACCTCGGTGCGGTCGTTGCTGTCGGCGCCTCCGGTGTTGAGCCAGAATGTGAGCAGAATTTGCTCTGCGTCGCCGGGGAGGCTTAGAGGCTGGTAGGCGGTGGAGAAAGCATAGCGATTGGCAACGGGCGGGACAATACCGGTACGCAGGCTGCGTTCACCGCTATGCGACAGGAGGGTGGTGTAGTCGGCGGGTCGCGAAGTCGATCCAAAGTGCCAGGCAGCATCGCTTTCGAAGCCGCCGTTTTGCACCAGCTCGATGCAGGCCGACGGCAGAGGCGTCGGGGTTGGCGTATGTGTGGGCGTGAGGGTGGGTGTGGCCTGGGGGTTGAGAGGGACGGCGATGTGCAGGGCTGCGGCCATGGCCATGCGGGCAATAGCGGCGACGTAGTCGAAATCTACTTTGTCGTAGGTATCGTAGATGGTGTGGTAAGCGGGGTTGCGGTCGTTGGGGATGGGGTCTTCGGCGCTGCCATCGAAGAAGTTTTCGATCAATAGAACCGACGTGTAGCCGTTATCCCAAAAACTACGGTGATCGCTGAAACGGCTGGCCGATGTGGTTTTGCGCTCGATGACCAGTCCGAGATCGTAGAGCTGATTGACGGCCACCAGGTAGTCGCCCAGAGCGTGATTGGCCGGTTCTTCCCCTTCGTGGAGTTCCATCACACGATCACCGTTGCCGTCGTAACCGATCATGTCCAGGTCGATGGCCGCGAGGACATTTGCATTCTGCGCCGCCAGCTCCTGGACGTAGGGTTTGGAGCCCCAATATCCGAATTCTTCGCCGGTAAACCACACGAACCGCACCGTATACGCGAATTGCCTGTCCTTGAGGACTTGGGCCAGGGCAAGTAAGGCGCTGCTACCTGTGCCGTTGTCATCGCTGCCCGGAGCGCGAGTGGGGGCGTTGTCAAGGGGATAGGCAATGTCGTCGAGGTGGGCGACAAGCAAAACCAGCCGCTGAGGATCCACCCGACCGGGTATCTCGGCGATGATGTTGCGCCAGCCCAGATCGCCGTGCGGGGTGGTGTAGTGGTGATAGACGGGCGCATAACCCATGGCTTGCAATTGCTCGAACACGAATTGCTCGGAACGACGGCCGTTGGCCGACCAGGAATAGCGGGAACGGAGGCGGCGGGTAGCGTCCCCGATGATGACCTGTTCGACACCACTGAGTCGTCGGTCCCAGGCGGCGATGTCAGCGGCGTCGAGCAGCGTAAGCAGTGCAGCGATGTCCGCGTCGGATTGGGCCGGGGGTGGCTCCAGAACCGGGCTACGCGGGCGAAGGACGATGGGGACGTCCAGCAGGATGAGCGGTATGCCAAGCAGCGAGATCTGCCGGGCGGCATCGGCAGAGGCCTGGAACAGGATGTATGGGGGTGACTGCCAGAGCACCCGGCCCAGGTTTTCCAGGGACGGCAACGAGGCCTCCGCAAATCTGTCGGACGGTAATTCCAACAGGTAGAGGTTGCCGGCTGCCTCGCCGGCGTGTAGGGGCCGCGACACCCCGCCGCTACTGCGATAGGCGCGGGCCGCGGCCTCGCTCATGCGGGCGATCAACCACGGTCCGTCCTCCAGGTCGACGCGTGCCAGCGGGGTGATGGGCAGCATCCGTGCCCGCAGGCGATCCAGCCGGCTGGTGTAAGGCAACAGGGCCAGGACCGGTGGCGTGGGCGGCTGCGCCTGGACCGAGAGGGTCAAGAGCAGCGAAGCAAACAGAAGCAGGGGCAGGAAGCGGCGGAGATGACGCATGACGAGCCTCGCAAGCCGGGGGGCACGAACACATCAGGGGCACATTGTACCCTCTAGGCGCGTAACCCCGAAAACGGCCCCTTTCTCGGCCGCGAGTTGTCATCAACACGTGTTCCCCTTCTACCCCGAATGCTCTCAATCCAGCACCAGGGCCAGGGTCTTTCGTACCTGGCCGGAACTCACATCTTCCGCGACGAAAACTTCCCCGACCTCACGCGGCAGGACGAAGCGCAGGCGCCGGCCCGCGCGTTTCTTGTCGGTCGCCATGGCCCGGACGACCGCCTCGGGTGCCAGCCCGGACAAACGGGTGGGCAGCCCCAGCCGTTCCACCACGGCAGCGATACGTTCCGGCAGGGCCGGGGAGCAGTCCCCACGCAAGGCCGCCAGATGGGCGCTGGCCACCAGCCCTACGGCCACCCCCTGGCCATGTGCCAGCCGATAACCGCTCACCTGCTCGAAGGCATGCCCGAAGGTATGGCCCAGATTGAGATGTGCTCTCTCTCCCCCTTCGAAGGGATCCCGTTGCACGATGTCGATCTTCACGCGCAGAGCTCGGGCGAGCAGCGATTCCAGAGACTCGGGGCCGTCGCCCTCGAGCTGGGCAAACAGGGTCGGATCGGCAATGATGGCGTGCTTGATCACCTCGGCGAGACCGTTACGGAACTCGGCGGCAGGCAAGGTAGCCAGAACGGCCGGATCGACGACAACCAGCCGGGGCTGTTTGAAAGCCCCGACCAGATTCTTGCCCTGAGGCAGATCTACGCCCGTCTTGCCACCTACCGAAGCATCGACCATGGCCAGTAAGGTGGTGGGCACCTGCACGAAATGGACCCCCCGCAGATAGGTGGCCGCGACAAAGCCGGCCATGTCCCCGATCACGCCTCCTCCCAGGGCCAGGATGATGCTGCGGCGATCCAGCCCGGCCATCACAAGTTCCTCGTAGATGCGGGCTATCGTGCTCAGATTCTTGTGGGCTTCTCCTGCAGGTAAGGTGACAAAAATAGCCTCGCGGCCGGCCTTGCGGAAGGCCTGCTCCAACCGGGGCTGCCAGTGCGGCGCCACATGTTCGTCGCTGATCACTGCCACATGGCCGTGCAGATCGCGCTGGGCCAGCAACTCCGGAATCTGGCCGAGAAGGCCGGAGCCGATGAGGATGTCATAGCCTGCACCGTGCGGGGTGGCCACCGGCAGGCGCAAGACGCCGCCCAGGCCGCGGTTGGCCAGGTCAATGACCATGTCGGCCACCTCGTCCACACTGCGGTCGGTCGTGTCGATGCGATAGGGGATTTCGGCATAGGCCGCAGCGCGGCGATTCATCAGATCGACGATGCGCTGCCGCCGATCTGGGCTGGCCAGCAAGGGGCGTGTAGCATCGCCGCGCACCCGTGCCTCGATGGCGCTGACACTGGCCGAGAGACAGATGACCAGCGAGGTACGCGTCATCAACTCGCGGTTGGCGGCATCGACGAGTGCGCCCCCGCCTGTGGCAATGACCAATCCGCGGCGGGCGGCCAACTGCCGCAAGATGTGGGTTTCGAGAGATCGAAAGCGGTCCTCACCGTAACGTTCGAAAATCTCGGGGATGGACATGCCCGCGGTCTCGACGATCAGGTCGTCCATATCCACGAACTCGCGGCCCAATCGGGCCGCCACTGCGCGGCCGACCGCGGTCTTGCCCACGCCCATGAAACCGGTGAGGACGATGTTTAGAGGTGCTTCCGGTGGGGCGGTTTCGGGCATGAGAGAGAAAAAGGAGAGAGGTTTCAATGTTGGGTGGAGTGCAGTTCGAGGGTGAATACACCCTCGTGCGGGAGTTGTCGCAGGTAAGTCCAGCAGCCTTCCTCGTCACGCTGGTTGAGCGTCTTGTGAGCCTCGCAATGACAGCGAGGATTGCTCGGCTGCGGGCAGGACTCCAGCAGGGCCTTGAGATCCCTCAGCATCTTGGGGGGAAGGTAATAGCCCTGATGGGAGAAGTGCTCGGCGTCCAAGGCACCGCGCCGCGATTCTTCGTAGACGGCCAGTGCCGAAAAATAGCAGCGCCCACAGATCGCGATCTGCACAACGATCTCGTCGGAACGGCAGTCCGGGGGCAAATGCAGTTGGTGGGTGATATTGAGCGTGTTTTGTTTGCACAGGGGGCAGAGAAAGGACATGACAACTTACCTCCTGTTCTATTCATAACCGAAGCGCCAAGGCCTATTGTCCATAGGCAGGTCGGCCAGCCGGGCCCGGCGCAGGGTTTGAAAGCGTGGTAGCTGCTCGCTCAGCGAGTCACCGCCCAGCTTTTCCAGCAAGGCATCGGCGAGAACGAAGGCAACCATTGCCTCCCCAACCACCACGGCGCGGGGTACGGCGTTGAAGTCGGAGCGCTCGTAGGTGGTCAGGTCGGGCTCGCCGCTGGCCAGGTCGACCGAGCGGCGGGGATTGAGAACGGTGCTGATGGGTTTCATGGCGGCGCGTACCAGCAGCGGCTCGCCCGTAGTAATACCGCCCTCCAGCCCGCCGGAACGATTGGTGCGCCGGTAGAGGGTGCCTGAATCGTCGACGAAGATCTCGTCGTGGACCTCGCTGCCGAACTTGCGGGCATTGGCAAAAGCGGGGCCTATTTCCACACCTTTGATGGCATGGATGGAGCCGACCGCGGCCATCAGCCTGGAAGAGAGGCGACGATCCCAGTGGACGTGACTGCCCAGCCCCACGGGCAGCCCCAGCGCCACCACCTCGAAGACCCCTCCCACCGTGTCGCGAGCCTGCATGCAGCGTCGCACCAATTCGCGCATCCGCTCCGCGGCTTCGGGATCGGGGCAGCGCAGTTCATTGGCC
>RFJM01000302.1 GCA_003694905.1 Caldilineae bacterium | reverse complement strand
GCCTCTCTCTTTTTTTGCCTGCTCTTCCGTTTTTCCGTTCCACCCCTTGTTCATATAAGATTGCAGGATACATCTCTAGCAGATGGTCTATGGCCGGCTACCGGCCCCTACCACCTCTCCTCCCCATCATGCCCTTTCGTCCCATCGATTCTCCCTATCGCCGGATTGTCGTCAAGCTCGGCACCAGCGTCCTCACCGCAGGTACCCCCTATCTCAGCCGGCCGCGGCTGCTGGAACTGGTGCGTCAGTGCGCGCGGCTGCGCCACAGTGGCATCGAATTGATCCTGGTCAGCTCGGGCGCCATGGCTGCCGGCAAAGAAGAAATGGGCTTCCCCGCCCTGCCGCCCAACGTGCCCGCCAAACAGATGCTCAGCGCCGTGGGCCAGGTTCGTCTCATGGGGCTCTATCGACAATTCTTCGAGATCTACGGCATCCCCGTGGGCCAGATGCTGCTCACCCGTGCCGATCTCCAGGAACGGCGTCGCTATCTCAACGCCCGCATGACCCTGGCCGCCTTGCTGGAACATGACATCGTGCCCATCGTCAACGAAAACGACACCGTCACGGCCGAAGAGATCCGCGTAGGCGACAACGACAACCTCTCGGCCATGGTTGCCACCCTGGCCGAGGCCGATCTTCTCATCCTGCTCACGGACCAACCGGGCCTGTTTACGGCCGACCCCAGGCAAGATCCCCATGCCCGGCTCATCAGCGAAGTCGAGCACATCGACGAACAACTGCTGGCCGGCGCCGGAGGAAGCAGCAGCGGTCTGGGCACGGGCGGCATGGCCACCAAGCTGCAGGCAGCCGAGACCGCCACCCGCGGAGGCACCACCGTGATCATCGCCGCGGGCGGCCTGCCCGACGTGCTGCCCAGGCTGGCTCAAGGAGAGTCCCTGGGCACGCGCTTCCATCCGCGCAGCAGCCACCTGGAAAGCCGCAAGCGCTGGCTTCTGGCCGGGTATACCACCTCCGGTCGGGTCCAGGTGGATGCGGGAGCGGTGAAGGCGCTCACCGAGCAAGGCGGCAGTCTCCTGCCCATCGGCATCACGCGCGTCATCGGACAGTTCGAGCGGGGCGATACCATCAGCATCTGCACCGAGCAGGATCGGGAAATCGCCCGAGGTGTGGTACGCTATCATGCCGAAGATGTCCGCCGCATCAAGGGACACCACTCGCGGCACATCGAAAAGATCCTTGGTTACGAGTATGGTGATGCCGTGATCCACCGCAACGATCTCATCATCCTTTAGCTACCCTATCCTCCCTTCCCATATCGGTCCATCCCTTTCTCCATTTCACTGTCAGCCCACCATGTCCGACAATCCCTTGATCCCAATGGGGCGCCGCGCCCGCGAGGCAGCGCGTGTCCTGGCCACGGCCAGCACCGAGACCAAAAACAGCTTCCTGCACGCTTTGGCCGACGGCCTCCTGGCCGATCAGGCAACCATCCTGGCGGCCAATGCCGAAGACATCGCCGCAGGCAGAGCTGCCGGCCTGCGCGAAAACCTCATCGACCGCATGACCATCACCGAGGCCAGGCTCAAGAGCTTCGCCGCGGATACCCGCAACGTGGCCGCACTCCCCGATCCGGTGGGCCGCGAGTTCGACAGCCGTCTTCTGCCCAACGGCCTGCGCGTCAGCCGTCGTCGCACACCCCTGGGTGTAATCGGGCTCATCTACGAAGCCCGCCCCAACGTCACCATCGACATCGCGGCCCTGGCTCTGAAGACGGGCAACGCCGCCATCATGCGCGGGGGCAAAGAGATTCGCCGCAGCAACATGGCCATCCTCGGCGTCATCCACGAAGCGTTGGAAAAAGTGGGCTTACCCGCCACCGCCGTGCAGTACATCGACAATCCCGATCGGGCGCTGGTCGGCCATCTGCTCAGACTGCATGACTACGTGGACATGATCATCCCACGCGGGGGCGCGGGGCTACATAAGTTTTGCCGCGAAAACAGCACCATCCCCGTCATCACCGGCGGCATCGGCATCTGTCATCTCTATGTGGATGAAACGGCCGACCTGGAAAAAGCCCTGCCCATCATTCACAATGCCAAGACCCAGCGTCCCAGCGTGTGCAACGCCCTCGATACCCTGCTGGTCCAGGAAAGCATCGCGGCCGAATTCCTGCCGCGCGTGGTCGAGCACCTGGCCGCGGACGGCGTCACCTTCCGCGCCGACGAACAGGCCATGGACATCTTGCAGGACTACGACGGCGTCTCACCCGCGGGCCCGGCCGATTTCGACACCGAGTGGCTGAGCCTGATCCTCGGCCTGCGCGTGGTGCCCGATCTGGATTCCGCCATCGAGCACATCCGCATCCACAGCACCGGCCACTCCGACGGCATTCTCACCCAAAACTGGAACCACGCGCAACGGTTCCTCAACGAAGTCGACAGCGCGGCCGTGTTTGTCAATGCCTCCACCCGCTTCAACGACGGCGGCCAGTTGGGCCTGGGCGCGGAGGTGGCCATCAGCACGCAGAAACTCCACGCTCGCGGCCCCATGGGCCTGGAAGAGCTGACGACCTACAAGTGGATCATCCTGGGCGACGGACACATACGGCCCTGACCCGGCGCGGCCGGTTCTGCCCGATCCTTTTCTACCACACCTCTCCCACCGTTTTGGCTTCGGCGACCATCCCTTGCCCTCTCGCACGATTCCCGTCAAGATCCTGGGCGAACGCAACACCGGCACCCACTACCTGGAGAAGCTGCTGCGCCTAAATCTGGATGTCAGGGTGTTGCCCGGTTCGGCCCCACGGCGGCTGCGTCGCCACTTCCCCGGCAATGAAGCCGTCCTCGATCTCTATTTCCGGCTCACGGCCTTTGCCAACCTGGGCTGGAAGCACGCGCTGGCGCCCGCACCCGATGCCCTGCGTCGGTCACGTTGGGCTCGTCGCGGACTCGTCATCCTCACCCTCAGCAAGAACCCCTACGCCTGGCTCCTCTCCCTTTATCGCCACCCCTACCATTATTCCGGCCCCCTACCTTCCTTCGAGCGCTTTCTGCAATCACCCTGGCGCACAGTCCGGCGAGAACGCTGTTCTGATGTGCTCCCCGACCCGTGGCCCTGTGGAATCTGAAGAATGCCTCCTATTTGGGACTGCGCAGCTACCCGCGTTGCCTCAACCTGCGTTATGAAGACCTGTTGACCTCGCCCGAAGCCACAATTGTTCGCATCCGGGACCAGTTTAGCCTGCGCGCACGCGCAAAGCAGTTTGACAATGTAGAGAAATCGACCAAAGAGCCTGGCAAGGATTTCACCTACTATCGCGACTACTATCTCAACGAACGCTGGCGGCAGGAATTGAGCGCCGAGGCCGTGCGGCTTATCAACGAACGGCTGGATGCAAGTGTGGCCCGGGCTTTGGGTTATGAGATACTGGCTGCCGATTCGATAGCAGCCACTTGAGCCTCACCGGGGCAGGTAGGGTCTCAGCTCGTCCGCGATATGCTCGGCCGCCAGGCGATGTCCCTCCGGCGTCCAGTGGGTGTCGTTCATGTACAGACAGCGCGGATCGTCGCGAAAGGCCGGGAGCAGATCGATGGTGGGAATCCCCATCTCGCCGAACATCTCCCGCAGCATCGACTGGGGCATGTCGAAATCATAGTTGTCCCGTTCTGCCGGATCCAGGATGGCGTCTTGTAAAGCCGGGTTGATCTGATTCTCGTCGGGCAGAAGCACCACGACGACGGGGATGTCCTCGGCATTGGCCAGTGCTTTGATCCGCCCGATCTGGGCCAGCGCATTGGCCATGGCGGCCTCGCGTTCGGGGCTCCGCTTGAGGTGGGTAGGCATACGCTCCCGTTG
>RFJM01000301.1 GCA_003694905.1 Caldilineae bacterium | reverse complement strand
ATCTCGATCTTGCTCAAGGCATCATCAGCATCCCAGAGCTCACGCTGCCAGGGTGGAACTGGCGGGGGGCCGTTGCCGGTTTTCGGTTCCGGCGGCGCGGGCGGTTGTGGTTCGGGCGGCGCGGGCGGCATGGCGATAGCTTTCCTCTTCGGCTGCTTCGGCTGTTGAGGCGCGCCGCCTGTCGGCGATTCAAGCAACTTTTCCAAGGTGTTGTCATCAGGCGGCCATAGCCTATGAGGCGGGAATTGGGCAAATCTCTTTGCATCCTCCGGATCCGAAAAGATGCCATGTCTCTTACCGTTTTTCGTTACGACAACATAAACCACCTGACCGTCGATCTCTCTCTTTACAATGACATAGTTGTTCTCTGGCGGTTCCACCGGCCCGATAAACCCGCCGCCATCCACGTTGCCCGCGGGCGGCTGCGGGCCGTTTACGCAGGGGGCGCCGCCACCGCCCTGGGCCGGACCCAGGTTGGACAGGGCGGCGTTCGCCTGGGCGGTGAACCAGCCGCCGCAGGGTCCGCTTTGGCCGGGTGGCGGCAACTCCAGAGAACCCAGATTCTCGTTTCCTCCCCCAGGAGACGGCATAGGAGGGAAGAAGGTAAAGTCGGTGGGTAGATTCACGAACCCAGGTGAGAATGACATCGACTGCGCGGGTGTGTTGGCCATGGGCGACACAGATGCGCCGTCACGCGTCGCCGACTCTGAGGTCGAAGCGACCGTGTACACCAACTCTTTTTCGTTCCAGCCATGCCCCACATAACGAATGGAGCGATACACGTCCCCCGTGTCCCAATTGTACCAGAGGGCGACTGCATTACCGCCTTGGTCTACACTGATGGCAACCTGATCTACGTTAGGGGCGTTGTCCAGGGGCGCAGGCGTAGACCAGGGGCCGCCGGCAGGCCGGTAAGCCGACCAAACGCCTTTCGAGCTTCCGCCCCCCCAACTCCAGACGGCGTGTACATTGCCGGTATTGTCCACGGCGATCTTCGGGGAACAATCGACGCAGACAGGCTCGATGGCTCCCCAGGGGCCGGCCGCCGGCCGCGTGGTGAAAAAGCCCTGATACGGATGAGAGTCTCCCCAACGAATAATACCCCACGCCAGGTAGATGCGGCCCCAATCATCGATGGCTACGGAGATATCGCGAATTCTGACGGCCGTGGGAGTGACCTGCTCCGGCGCACTCCAGATTCCGCTCGCCGAACGCACGGACGCAATGACCTGATACTTGCCCGCTTCTCCGAGCGTCCAGCCAACGATGACTTCGCCGCGTTTGTTCACGGCCAGGCTGGCCACCCCCTGTGCCTGCACCGTCGCGCTGATGGGGACGCCCGCGCTCCAGTCACCGCCGGCAGGGCGAGTGGCGAAGTAGATCTGCCGCACACTCCCCCGTTCGTCCGCCCAAACGGCGTACAGGTTATCGTTGCCATCGGCCGCGAGCTGAACCCGGTACTGGCCGCCGGACCCGCCGGGATCGAGCAGGGCGCTGGGCTGCCAGGTCCCTGTCGCAGGCTTGAAGCTATAACGCAGACGTTGTGCTCCATCCCGATCGTCGCTCCAGGCCGCATAAAGGCCGCCGTTACGGTCGGCCGCGGCGCTGATCCCATATTGATTCCACTCGCCGGGATCGATGGCGGTGGGTTGGGGCTGGGTCTGTGCGCGGCGCCGCGGCTCGGCGAGATCGGCGCTGGCGGCGGCGTTCGTTGCCACCGTTGAAGCCAGCGTACCCAAAAGCAGCCCCAGCACCATGATGGCCTGCCAAAACTTGAAATGGGTCTTGATAAACATGATCATTCTCCTGCAAATAAGCATCTAGAACAGAGGAAGCATTCGCAGACATCCGCACATTTTGGGTTGCCCGCGAGATCACGATTGATTTCCGGGGCCGGCGGGGTACGCATTATTTCCGGCCGCGTGGCGCTCGGCCAGCATCCTCCCCGCCCCGGTCCGCCAGCTGCTCTCGCAAGAAGGCCACCAAGCCATCCAGACTGCCGAAGCCCCGCCGCTGCCCTGTGTGCGGGTCTTCCAGGCTGAAGCGCCATTCCGCCGGTCGTTTGTCCTGGGCCGGGCGCTCCAGCCAGATGGTGAGAAGCTGTGTCCAACGTTTGAAGGGTCGGGGCATGGAAATGTCTCCGGAAAAACTCGTTGGCTGCTCTCATGATTCCCAACTCCATTCTAGCCCCCCAGCGTTGATTCAGCGTTGATTTTGGGGAATGACGCAGCAGCAATTCCTGGTTGGGCGTAGCATCAAGGCGTGTGTCGGCCAGAGGCCAGCCTGCGCTGGCCTGCTTGTCCCCACTCCCCTTTGCGTCCAGGCGCCCTTTACGCCATTGCGTTGAAAAAGAAAACGCAAGGACGCCAAGACGCTATGCCGCAAAGAAAGATTTGATTTGGCTGGGCCGACGCAGGTCGGCCTTTGGCGCAGCCTATGTGGGCCGGCTTCCAGCCGGTCGGGGTGCTCCGCCAAATTTGGAACTGCCCCCGGACAACTTGCTCTCTTGACAAGCGCAAGCCCTCTGCTATACTGAGGTTGTCCTGCTCCCTCAGCGCGGAGATATCACGCATTGCAAGAACATCGAGGGCTTCTCTGGCGTGGGGGTCGATTTCACTTCCTTCGGCGGTGCAGCCACCGTGAGCCTGACACTTAAAACCCTGGGTCGCCTGGAAATCCTGTGGCAGGGAGCGCCTGTACACCTTCTGAAAATGCGCAAGAATCAGGCGCTGCTCATCTACCTGGCTGCCAATCCCGGCCTGCATGATCGATCGCGCCTGGCCGGTCTGTTGTGGGGCGACCTCCCCGAAGCCCACGCCCGCCGCAACTTGCGCCATGCCCTGTGGAAGCTGCGCCAGGT